>JAFTMR010000104.1 GCA_017452325.1 Phascolarctobacterium sp.
TACTACGGAAGCAGGCGATGTGGCAGGGGCCATTACCGCAGTGACGGACGGGAACGGCAAGCTGCAATCCGTCAAGGAAGCAGTTAATTTCGAGAACAAGGCTATTGGCGACGCAGGCGTGGCTTTGAAGGCACATTGGCGCGCGCAAATGAATGATATGAATAAACGCCTGGGTGACCTGCGCAGTGCCAACGGTGAACAAGGCGTGTGGACTCGTATGGTTCGTGGCGAAGCTAAGTACGAAAGCGTGAAGGCTCAATATAATCAATACCAACTGGGCTATGACCACAAGGTTGGTGACGATGGTTGGGTGCTTGGCGGAGCGATTACCTATTCTGACGGGGAAAGCACCTTCTATAAAGGCTCCACTGATGACAAGAGTACTGCCTTGGCAATTTACGGCAGCAATCTGAATGACGATGGCAGCTTTATTGATTTGATTGCCCGCTACGCACATCTTAAAAGTGATGTTAGCGTTACCGGTGAGAAAGCGGATTACAGTACTGATGGTTTTAGCATGAGTGCGGAATATGGCAAACGCATTACTGACGATAAAGGCTTTTGGGTAGAACCGCAGGTAGAACTTACCTACGGCAAGCTGGATGGAGCCAATTATATTTTGGATGGACGCAGAGTACATCAAGGCTCTATGGATAGCTTCATTGGACGCTTGGGTTTTGCTTTTGGTAAAGATATTAAGGACGGTAATGTTTACGCACGTGCTTCTTACCTGTACGATTTTGATGGCGATACCAAAACCACCTTTAGTAAGGATGGAGTAAGCAGAACCATTAAGGAAGACCTGGGCGGAGGCTGGTGGGAAGTTGGCTTAGGAACTAACATCAACCTGTCCAAGGCTACTTATGTTTACGCAGATGTGGAGAAGACCTTTGGCGGTAGGTTGGATACGGATTGGCAATGGAATTTGGGAGTTCGTTACAGCTTCTAACTTTTTAAAATTACTATAAGCACCGTTAAAATAAGAAGAGGCTGTTACGACTGTAACGGTCATTGCTGCGCAATGCCAGCCCCCACTTTCAGGGGGGCAATAATACCGTCCACGAAAGGGAAGGGGAACCGCTTTAGCGGTGGAAGGGTTTAGGTGTTCCGCGCGGTTTGAATTTCACCTCTCACTATAAGAGTTTACATGAGCGACCCCAAACGGCAAAAATGAGCAAAAAATATTTTTAAAAATTTTCCAAAGCCAATAAAAATAAAAAAGCAGTCCTAAAAATTGAATGCTGTAAAAATTTTTTTATTATGAATTTGCCGTTTTAGATTTCCGATGTAAACTCTTATAGTGAGATTTTCTTTTTTGCTCTCCTTGCTCTTCTTCTTTTGTTGGTTTTCTTCTTCTCGTTCCTCTCGTTTTTTCTTTTGCCATGTTCAAGCAAAGCTGAAAGCTTTGCTACCTTGTCCTAAAGTATGCAGTAACCTAAAGTTATATAGGCACATAAATTTATGCATTACTTGTCAAAAGCAGTTAATGTGTTATAATAAAAACAGAGAGATTCCTGATATGTGGTGTGTCAGCTCTCTCCTCATAGTATTGTATGTGAAAGAAAGGCTGTTACGACCGTAACGGTCTTATTTCATTTTATAAGCAAAAATCACTTACGTATAGAAATAATGGTAGCAACGAGAATACCAAAGGTAATCATTAAAGACAACGCTTCGTAGACAGTCATTGCTATCACCCCCTGTAAAGCAGGCACCGGCGAGCGGAGCGGAGCCGCAGAACTCATCCGCTCGATGCGGATGAGGGTTGACAGGGGGGGGACAGCGTGTATAATTTTGATACAGGTTTTAATAAGAATGATTCTCAAACTTAACAAAGATTATGTTCGTAAAAATTACTTTCTTAAATACCTCTGTTAGTAGTAAGGTATAGGAATTTTAGACATCCGCGAGAGAGGGTAGCTGAGCCAAGGTTTTCACAGGCAGCAGTGTCCTCTTTTGGGGATTATTGTCTTTTAATTTTTAGGAAAGTTTGTGGTGAAGGGGTGTGTATTGTGAAGTATAAGGACATGAAGGAGCATGTCGCCTTATGGGAAAAATCTAAGGAAGAAGAACTTCAAGTAAGCCGCGACGTGCTTATTGCCATAGGCAACGAAGCCTTAGCCTACCGCAGACAGGCGGCAGCCAAGGCAAGGGCAAAGCTTATAGTACCCAAGACTGATAAATAAATAGAGTTGTAGTTCAGAAGCATTAAATGGCGATAGCCTACTTTCAACAGAAGCCGTAAAGTCGGTTTGCTCTGAATACATTAAAAAATTTTGCTGTTAGACATAATTTTATCGTAGAAGAGTGCGATAGGATTATGCCTTTTTTATTTTTAAAGCTCTCACAGATATATGAATGGAGATGTTGTTATGACGAAACACAAGTGTAACAAAAGTTTAACCTTGGCGATTGCCTTTGTACTTGGATGCTGTGTGCTTACCGCTCCTGAAGCTGCTGGCGCCCAGGAAGTACAGGCGCAAATGGCTTTTGACCTTGAAGGCATTACCGTAGAAGCGGCACGCCCCGACTGGGAAAGCAAGCTGTCCCCCGGTAGCGTTACCGTAATTCGCCCGGATGATTACAAGGGTGAACAAAAAACATTACCTGACCTTATGCGCAAGGTACCCGGCGTACATGTGCGTGAGGTAAACGGCAAAGGGCAATACACCACTGTAACCGTTCGTGGTTCCACTGCGGCGCAGGTTGGCGTATTTATTGACGGCGTGCTTAGTAACCTTGGCGGCGACAGCGCGGCAGACCTTTCCACCATTCCCGTTGCTAACGTAGAACGCATTGAAGTTTATCGCGGTTACATCCCTGCCCGTTTTGCAGGTACCTATATTGGCGGCGTAATTAACATTGTAACCAAAAAGCCTGAAAAGGCAGACGTAAGCGTGGAACTGGGTAAGAGCAGTTACGGTGGCAAAAAGGGCGCTGTAGAAGTTACCGCTCCCCTTGGAAGTGGCAGCTTAATGTTTGGCACCAACTATGAAAGCAGTGACGGTGACTTTAAATATAAAAACTATGCGGCTGGGATTAGTGCGGAAGGTACTGCTGCTGATATTGTAGCTAATCAGTACAATATTGATAATTTTCATGCGATAAAGATTGACGAATATAAGGATAAGCTTAATTTAACAACCCAAGAAGTAGAACAATATAAAGCTAATTCAGATGCATGGTACGAATTTGTAAATGATAGTAATAATGGATTTGCAGATAGGTACACACAGGGTTCTTCGCTCGCGTTTACAACAGAAGAAGCACTTAATGACGTAACGCCTGGCAAGAGTACATCTTATGCCAATTATGAGCAACAATTAGCTAATGCTAAGAAAAAATTAAATGCTGAAAAGAACGCAAACAGATGGCGCAAGTATA
>JAFTMR010000105.1 GCA_017452325.1 Phascolarctobacterium sp.
AGTGGTCAACAACTGCAAAATCAGGTTTATTGTAACGAGCTGCCAGCATAGCTTCTGCCATTGCAAAGCCTACGCCCATTGCAAAGCCATGACCCAAAGGACCGGTAGAAGCGTCTACGCCGGGAGTATGACCGTTTTCCGGATGACCGGGAGTTTTGCTGCCCCATTGACGGAAGTTTTTGAGTTCTTCCATGGGCAGGTCGTAACCTGCAACGTGAAGCATAGCATACATCAAGGCACTGCCATGACCGGGAGAAAGAATGAAGCGGTCGCGGTTGAACCAGTTAGGGTCTGCGGGATTGTAGTTCATAAAACGATCCCAGATAGTATACATCAAGGGAGCTGTACCCAAGGGGAAGCCGGGATGACCGGACTTAGCCTTTTCAACTTGGTCAGCTGCCAAAAAGCGCAAAGTATTTACACAAGCTTGGTCGATTGTTTGCATTGAGAAAAACCTCCAATACTGTACTATAATTCCCTACCATTATAACATTATCCCAACCGCAGTGCAAAGATTTTGCCACGGTTTTGTCATAAAAATAAGTAGCGTGTAAGATAAAATACAGCCTGCCACAGGACAGGCTGTACTAGAAATTTTTAATTATGCTTCTTTACGGTCAGCAATGATTTTTTCTGCCATTTTAGCGGGTACGTCTTCGTAATGGTCAAATTTCATTTCGAAGGTGCCCAAGCCTTGGGTAAGAGCACGCAGGTCAACAGCGTATTCGGAGATTTCAGCATAAGGAACTTGTGCAGTTACAACGCTCATGCCTTCTTCAACAGATTGCATACCCAGAATGCGACCGCGTTTGGAGTTCAAGTCACCAATTACGTCACCCATCATGGAATCAGCGCAGGTTACTTCCAAATTGTAGATAGGTTCGAGCAGTACAGGTTTGGACATTTCCATAGCTTTCTTGAACGCAATGTTGGAAGCAGTTTTGAATGCCATTTCAGAGGAGTCAACGGTGTGGTAAGAACCATCAATCAAGGTGATACGCATATCAACTACAGGATAGCCAGCGAGGATACCTTTTTCCATTGCTTCGCGCATGCCTTTTTCAACTGCGGGAATGTATTGACGAGGAACAGCGCCGCCGAAGATTTTATCAACAAATTCGAAGCCGCCTCCGGGGGGCAACGGGTACATAGTAATCTTAACGTGACCATATTGACCATGACCGCCGGATTGTTTCTTGTGCTTGCCTTCAACTTCTGCTCTGCCACGGATGGTTTCGCGATAGTCGATGATGGGAGCTCTCAAATCAGCTTCAACACCAAATTTACGTTGCATACGTTCCATAATGATTTCAATGTGTTGGTCGCCCATACCGGAAATCAAGGATTCTTTGGTTACGGGGTTCTTAGTAACGATAATGGTCGGGTCTTCGTCCATCAGGCGGTTAAGAGCAGTCATAATCTTGTCTTCGTCGCCTTTTTTCTTAGCATAGATAGCACGGGTGTACATGGGCAGCGGGAATGCGATAGGCGGGAACTCTACGTGAGCAGCGTTCTTGTCGCACAGGGTATCACCAGTGGAAGTGAATTGCAATTTAGCAACAACACCGATATCGCCAGCTACAACTTCTTTCATGGGGATTTGGTTCTTGCCGCGCATAGTAAAGATGTTGCCAATGCGTTCTTCTTCTTCACGACGAGAGTTATAAACTACGCTGTCGCTCTTGATAGAACCGGAGAACACACGGAAGAAGCTCAAACGGCCTACGAAGGGGTCAGAGGTAGTTTTGAATACCAAAGCGGACATAGGAGCGTTGGCGTCGCGTACTTCTTCTTCACCAGTTTCTTTATCCATTACGATAAAGTCGTTCAAAATTGCAGGATAAGTAAAGTCAACGATTGCATTCATGCAACGACCCAAGCCAATGTTTTTGTAAGCACTGCCGCAAACCATCGGGAAGATAGTAGCTTGGCGGATACCTTTAATGAGGCATTTCATGATTTCTTCATCAGAAATTGTTTCGCCTTCCAGGTAACGCATCATGCAATCATCGTCAGCTTCTACTGCTGCTTCAATCATTTTTTCACGAGCTTCTTCAGCAGCTGCCTTGTATTCATCAGGAATTTCGATTTCGTCAGAGCCATTGTCATGAGCACGATAAGCTTTCATTTTGAAAAGGTCAATCAAGCCTTCAAAGTTTTCAGCAGAACCCAAGGGTAATTGCAGCGGCAGAACGCATTTGCCAAATTTACCACGCAGGTTATCAAGAATGCCATCAAAGTCAGCATTTTCACGATCCATTTTATTTACGAAAATAATACGGGGAAGGTTAGCTTCTTCCGCAAGCTTCCAGCATTGTTCAGTACCAACTTGTACGCCGGAAGTAGCGCAAACTACAATCAAAGCACTGTCTACTGCTCTGAAAGCACCTTTAACTTCTGCAACGAAGTCAGCAAAGCCCGGAGTATCAATGAAGTTAATTTTGGTATCGCGCCATTCAACAGGTGCAAGAGTTGCATTTACGGAAAATTTACGTTTAATTTCTTCCGGTTCGTAGTCAGTGGTGGTAGCACAGTCTTCAACTTTGCACATTCTGGAGATAGCACCGGAACGGTACAGTAATGCTTCGGTTACAGACGTAGTTCC
>JAFTMR010000106.1 GCA_017452325.1 Phascolarctobacterium sp.
CTTTTCTGCCAACAGCTCTTTATCGCCCTTGGTTTCTACGTTCAGACGCATTACAGGCTCAGTGTTGGAGGTACGCACGTTAAAGCGCCAAGCATCATAGGCAACACTCAAGCCGTCCATTTTGTCCTGCTGGCCATCAGCATATTTTGCTTCCAATGCTTGCAAGATTGCGGCGCTGTCATCAACTTTACGATTGATTTCGCCACTGCAGGGGAACATGTCCACACGCGCACCAACCAATTCAGAAAGCTTCTTGCCGCTGCGGCACATCAGCTCTGCTACCAAAAGCCAAGGAATCATACCGCTATCGCAGTAGGAAAAATCGCGGAAGTAATGGTGAGCACTCATTTCGCCACCATACAGCACTTCGTTTTGACGCATGCATTCCTTCATGAAGGCGTGACCGGATTTGCAGCGTACAGGCACACCGCCGTCACGTTCCAAGATTGCTTCGGTATTCCAAGTCAGGCGCGGGTCGTACATAATTTTTGCGCCCGGTTCTTTCAGCAGGAATACTTCTGCCAGCAAACCAACAATGTAGTAGCCTTCAATAAACTCTGCGTTTTCGTCAAAAAGGAAGCAACGGTCAAAGTCCCCGTCCCAAGCAATACCTAAATCTGCACCGGTTTCACGTACTACTTTGGCAGTAGCTTCGCGGTTGGGCAACAACAGAGGATTGGGTACGCCATTGGGGAAGCTTCCGTCCGGCTCGTCCAAGATGGAGATAAATTCAAAGGGCAAATGCTTAGCCAGCTCCTTCATAATGGGGCCTGCGCCGCCATTACCCGGGTTAGCCACAATCTTCATAGGTTTTAGGGCGTCCTTATCCACATAAGTAAGCAAATGCTCGATGTAAGCAGGAACGATATCCACCTTTTCCAACTCGCCCAAGGTTTTGCCTGCTACTTGTGCGTGCACAAAATTGGAGGCAACTGCCATCTCGCCAATCTCTTTCAAACCAGTATCACCGGAGACAGGACGAGCACCTTTGCGAACAAGTTTCATACCATTATATTCTTTAGGGTTATGGCTTGCGGTAACCATAATGCCACCATCCGCGTTCAGGTGAGCGGTGGCAAAGTAAATCATTTCCGTACCACATTGCCCAATATCAATAACCTTGGTACCGCCATGACGCAAGCCTTCGGTTAAAGCATCTACAAGAGCACGACCACTCAAACGAATGTCATGACCAACAACTACAGTTTCAGCCGCAAACATTGCAGAAAAAATGCGGCCAACGCGATAAGCAAGTTCTTCATTTACTTCTGTGGGATAAACGCCGCGGACGTCGTAGGCTTTGAAGCCTTTGTTTGTTACTTCCATAACTCTTCTCCTTATTTCAAAATCGTTATAAGCACCGTTATGCTTTGTCGCAGTTCACTTATTTGCTCGACGTACACGCAGTACGCCTTCGCTTCATAAGTTTCACTGCTTCGCGCCTTCCGGCACTTCTAACGATTTCTAGTGTTATAAAATTGTATACCAGTTTTTATATTCTACTTTAAACTTAAAAGTCCTGCTAATATTTAGTCATCACTCAAAACAACAAACGCGTTAGAAGTGCTATATAACGAGGCGGAACAAGGTTGTGCCGCGACGGCGTACTGGTGGTACGTCGAGCAAGCAACCGCAGTTCCAACAAAGTTAGATGGCGCTTATAACGCGTTTCAATTTAAAGTTTACTACCACTAACAGCAATCAACCGCTCTGCCACATCCCCCAAATACCAGCGTATCACCGTAAAGAAAGGTACGCTCCTATTCCTATGGTCCGGTAACAAGAAGCTTTCTGCCAGCCAAGCCAGAGTTTCTTCCAAGTCCTGCCCCGCCGCCAAGGCTTCTGCCACCTCGTCACTCAGCTTATCGATAACAGCCTTGCGCATTCGCATCAAGCGGGGAGCATTCAAATTCAACTCGCGGATGGTATTTCTCGCCTTCCTTTGCAGCTCTTTGGGACAAGTTTCTTCATCCACAAACATCTTCCCATTATGCTCCGTATAGCGAAATAATCTTATGTCGCCGGGCAATTTAAGAGGATTTAAAATGCGGTCTGTAATCTCCTTGCCACCTTTAGGCACGTCACAGCTACGGTCACGCTTCTTTTCAGAAAAGCGCCAGTCTGCATCAGGAACATCCCGCTGACTTCCACCATGGCACACCCCTAAAAGATTACGCCAATCCAAATGGTAATTATGCCCTCCGTCTTTGGTTGCTCCCTTGGGAAAGAAATGCTCTACGCGGAAATCGTCAACCTCCGTATAGTCCTCTGCCATCTTAATGCTAATCTCGCAATAAGCACACAAGCCACGTTGGTCTTCAATAATATTTTGCCTCACCTGTCGATAGCCTCTGGTAAAACGCCTGCGAAACTTATCCCAAGTAGCATCCGGATGTCTTAACCTATAACTTTTCAACAGTTCCGGTTCCTGCTGACGTTTGTACACCCGCTTCATTTGCGATTCCTCCTAAAGAGGCGCATACGGATATCCATATCCGCACGCACAAGAGCAGGCTCACGCCCTTTCGCCCATTGGTCAAGACGAGCACGCAATTCCAAAGCTTCCTTGCTATCCCACTTGTCTTCACCCACAAGCTCTAAGTACCGCGCCAAATCTTTTACTATTGGCAAAGCTTGGGGACGAGTTTCCACATTCTGAATATCCTTCAACAGCTGATAGCTTTCCGCGCCCAAGGAGAATTCCGGAGTGCGCACTCCCTCGAAGCAGTTTCCCCATTGTAAAATGCGGATGCTTTCCGGATTAACGGAAGTCAAAACTTGGGGACTGTGGGTAGTAACAATGAACTGCACCTTCGGAAAAGCCTCCTGCAAATCATACAAAACAGTTTGCTGCCAAGAAGGATGCAAGTGCATATCAACTTCGTCTATCAAAACCACACCGGGAGTGTCAAGAGCAGCCCTACCTCCCAAATCAGGATTAAGACGTACCATACGATAAGCCAAATCCGCCGCCATACTAATCACGCTACGGGCACCGTCACTTAGGACGTCAATGGTCAGCTCGCCTATGTCAGGATGGCTCAATACAATATCCTGCAAGGCAAAGCTAAAGCTGATATCCGTCCAGCCCATACTTTTAAGGCAGGCAGTAACAGCCTGGCGCACAGCACGCAGCACTGTCCCATAGGGATTTTCTCTCTCATCGCCCACCTCTTTCGCCGCCCGGTCAAACTCTGCCGCGCTCAGGATGGCGTATCTAAACCACTGTCCAAAAGTATTATATGAAGAAGAAGGCTCAATACATTCTTCATACCCAACGCTACGAGGTAAATCAATCTTCTTACTCTTGCCCAAAAGCTTACTATCATTCCACATACGAGAGGTTCCATAATAAGCAAATACCGGCAAAACAATACCTTCATCATTGGCGCCGTTAATGCCTTCGTAAAGCGCCTTGCCATAATCAGAAAGCTTCTTAGCATTATTGGAAGTGGTGCGCCCTCGCTCGGACTTCAGCTCACGACTCCATGCAAAGCCTACGCCATCACACTCTCCCTCTACCTTAATGGTTACAGGATATTTGCTTTTCATTCTAAGCACGCGTTGCTTATTGTCGTCCCCCGCATCCTTAATGCGGCGCACATCACGCTCGCCCATATTGCGACCTTTACAACCAAAGGCACGCAGGTAGGGCTCCAAGGAAATCGCCAAAGCATCTAAGATTGCAGTTTTACCCTTACCGTTTTCACCAACGATA
>JAFTMR010000107.1 GCA_017452325.1 Phascolarctobacterium sp.
GGGCGCTTGCCTGTCCTGCGCTTGCGGCGGTATTGGCAAACGCTTGAAGGTTTGCACCGATGGCCCCGTATTCTGGGCAGAGGAGGTAGTAGAATGGTAAAAGCATTGTACGAAGGCAGACTTGCAGTAGATATTGCCGGTCTGAAAATGCAAACTCCTGTAACTACCGGTTCCGGTACTTTCGGCTTTGGCTTAGAGTTCCGCGATTTCCTGGACTTGGAAAAAGTTGGCGCTGTTACTGTTAAAGGCACTTCCTTGTTGCCGGCAGCAGGTAACAAGGGTCAACGCGCTGTGGAAACTCCCTCCGGTATGCTTAACTGCATTGGCTTGGAAAATCCCGGCAGCGAATACTTCTTGGAACATACTTTGCCGGAACTGCGTAAATATGACGTGCCTGTAATCGTTAATATTTACGGTCATTCTCCTGAAGAATATGGCAAAGTTGCTAAAAAACTGGACGTTGATGGCGTTGATGCGGTGGAAATCAACATCTCCTGCCCCAACGTAAAAGAAGGCGGTATTGTATTTGGTACTTGTCCCGAAGCAGCAGCAGAGGTTGTTCGCGCAGTAAAGGCTAACACTTCCAAAATGGTAATCACCAAGCTTTCTCCTAACGTAACTGATATCGTTACCATGGCGAAAGCAGTAGAGGAAGCTGGCACTGATGCCATCTCTATGATTAACACCTTGCTGGGTACTGTCATTGACATTGACCGTCAAAAGCCTGTACTTGGCAACATCACCGGTGGCTTGAGCGGCCCTGCTGTTCGCCCCGTTGCAGTGCGTTTGGTGTACCAAGTTGCCCAAGCAGTTAATGTTCCCATTATCGGTATGGGTGGCATTATGAATGCAAGGGACGCCATCGAATTTATGTTAGCAGGTGCAAGTGCAGTTTCTGTGGGAACTGTGAACTTCATCCAACCTGATATTGCAGAAACCATTGCTCATGGTATGCTGGAATATTTGGATAAACACAATGTACAAAGTATTAACGATATCGTAGGCTTGGCTCTTCCCAATGGCAGAGCAAGCATGCCTTATTTGAATAAATAACTCCCTCTACGAAAGGAGCAAAATTTAATGCAACATGATGATCGCTTGATAGTTGCGCTTGATTTCCCTACTTTTGAGCAAGCAAAAGAATGTGTGCTGGAGCTTGGCGAAACCGTTAGCCACTACAAAGTAGGTATGGAACTGTACTACGCAGTAGGCAGTGAAATCATCCGTTTCTTGAAAGAGCAAGGCAAAGAAGTTTTCCTTGATCTGAAACTACAAGATATTCCTAACACCGTTGCTCACGCTTTAACTGTACTTAGCGATTTGGGTGCAGATATGATGAACGTACACTCTGTTGGCGGCAAAAAAATGATGTCCGAAGCAGTGAAGGCTGTACGTGAAGCTGCGGAAAAGGCTGGCAAGCCTGCTCCCAAGCTGATTGCAGTTACCATCCTCACCAGTATGGATGACGAGCAGTTTGGTGATTTGAACTATAAAAACACTATCGCAGAGCAAGTAATTGCTTTGGCTAAATTGGCAAAAGAAGCTGGTATGGACGGCGTTGTTGCTTCTCCGAAAGAGGCTGCTGCCATTCGTGAAGCTTGTGGCGAAGGCTTCTTGATTGTAACACCGGGCGTACGTCCCGCAGGCGCATCCTTGGATGACCAAAGTCGCGTGGCAACTCCGGCAGGCGCGTTCCAAAATGGTTCCAGCCATATCGTAGTTGGTCGCCCCATTACCAAAGCAGAAGATAGAAAAGCAGCTGCGGCAGCTATTGTAGAAGAAATTAAAGGAGTGTAAGCTAATGTTGGAAGAAAAAGACGTTTTAAAAATGTTGGAAGAAACCCAAGCTGTACTGCATGGTCACTTTTTGCTGACTAGCGGTTTGCACAGCCCCATGTATGTTGAAAAATTCAACGTACTGCAACATCCCAAATACACTGAAAAACTCTGCCAAGAAATCGCTCGTCGTTATGAAAACGACAATGTAGAATTGGTAGTTGGCCCTGTAACCGGCGGTATCTTGCTGGCACACGAAGTAGGTAAAGCACTTGGCACCCGCGCTATCTTTACCGAACGCGACAATGGCAAAATGACTTTGAAACGTGGCTTCCACATTGAACCTGGTACTCGCGTTCTGGTTGTAGAAGACATTGTTACCACTGGTGGCAGCGTTAAAGAAGTTATGGAAGTTGTACAAGAAAAAGGCGGCGAACTTGTTGGCGTAGGCCTCTTGGTTGACCGCAGCGGTGGCAAGGTTGATTTCGGTATCCGTACTGAAGCATTGCTCCATTTGAACGTAGAAACTTTCGACCCCAACTCCTGCCCTCTCTGCGCAGAAGGTAAAGAATTTACCAAACGCGGCAGAACCGGTAAGTAAGTCACTAACTTAATAGAAGAGATTTAAAAATTATGAAGACTCTGCTCGTGTGAGTGGGGTCTTTATTTTTTTGGAAGAGCTTTCTCAGAAATGGGAAGGCTATTTTTGTATATGAAGGAAGTGCACTATTCGAGGAAAGAAGGTTTGCAGTAGCCCAACAGACGTTGTAAACGGCTGCTCCCGCTTAAAAGCGGGAGGCAAAAGTAGGATGATGCAGTTGCTTTTAGATAGGACAATAGTAGGATAGGGCGCATAAGAGTTCTGGAATTAGGGCAGATGCCAGAGTGCACACGCGCAGCGGAAAATTTGTGAGTGTGGTTTGGCAAAAAATTGAAAAATTTTTTAGCAAAGCATACGAACAAATCTTGTCGGGGGGGACAACTGTGATATAATTGTTACAGTATTAGAGGAGATGAGCCTAAGAGATTTACTTTTTCAGGGGTGGAAAAGTTTTATGAAGCTCATCGCGAGTATTCCTTTAGTACTATAGGCTTGGGGGCACGCCTTAAAGCCATCAAGCCTTACTCTGTTTATAATGCGCTTGTAGGAATATAATTTAAGAAAGAAGTTAGAGGAAACAAGGCAACTCTTAATGGAAGCTTAAATGGAATTCCTTTCAGGTGTTTTATAAAAATAAAATATTCCTGCAGAGGAGGAAAACAAAATGAAAAAATCCTTAGTATTAGCAATGGCAATGGCTCTTGGCGTAACCGCTTCCGCTTATGCTGCTAACCCGTTCTCCGACGTTCCCGCTGGCCACTGGGCATATGACAGCGTAGCTAAATTGGCTGCTGCTGGCGTAGTTGATGGCTATGCTGACGGCGCATTCGACGGCGACAAATTGATGACCCGTTATGAAATGGCTCAAATCGTAGCAAAAGCTATGGCAAAAGGCGCAAACGTTGACAAACTGGCTGCTGAATTTGCTGACGAACTGGATACCCTTGGTGTTCGCGTAGCTAAATTGGAAAAAGGCGCTGACGCTGTTAAAGTAACCGGTAACATCCGTTATCACTATGCACACAACGATGGCGATTTCAACGGTAATGCTAACAACCTGCGTTCCCGTATCTATGTAAAAGGTCAAATCAATGATGATTGGACCTACACCGGCATGTTGGAAAACAACCAAAACTTTGATAACGACAATGGTGACGAAGACGTTAAATTCCAACGCGCTTATGTAAACGGTAAAATTGGCGGCTTGAAAGTTCAAGCTGGTCGTTACAGCGCACTGATGGCTGAAGGCAACGTATATGATACCCGTTTTGATGGTGTTCAAGTAGAATATGGCAAAGACGTTAAATTGGTAGCTGGCTATGGTAAAGCTACTCCGTCTTCTGTTGGCACTTTGGATATTGACCTTTGGGACAAAGATGGTGTAACTGGCAAAGTTGATTCTAGAATTACTCGTGAAGCTGACGAAGCAATGTATGTAGAAGCTTCTACCAAAATTGGTGTTGTTGGTTTAACTGCTGGTTACTATCAATTCAATGATATTGAAACTCAAGAATGTGGTGACACACAAAATGCAGCAAAAGCTGCTGATATTAAATGGAATGATTATGATTCCCAAGATGATGACATTTTTGCAATTAGTGCAAACTTCCCGTTGGCGAAAGATTTGAAATTTGGTGCTATGTATTTGAAAGGTGATGAACCGTTCAAAGATTATCAAAATATTGAGTTGGGCGATGACGATGGTTATGTATTGACCTTGGCTTACAAAGGCGCTAAAGCTACTGTTCCCGGTTCTTGGGGCTTGACCGCTAAATACTATGATCAAGGTTACTCTACCTATGTTGACCACACCATGAACGGTGCAGCTGACAAGATGCTTGGCTTCAAAGGTTGGGGCTTGTTCGCTAACTACGCTCTTGCTAAAAACATCGTAGCTCAAGTTGAATGGTATGACTTGGAAGAAAAGAGTTCCTTGGATCGTGAAAACGAAACCCTTTGGACCCAAGTTGTCTTCACTTTCTAATTTATTGCTTAGTTAGTTTTATACTTCTTAATTTAAAAATTAACGCGTACTGCGAAAGCGGTACGCGTTTTTTATATTGTAATAAAATTTTTATGCATGCTATTATTTAATGCAGCAACTTCCGCTCAAAGCACTAACCCCCTCGTACGGTTTGCACGAGGGGGTTGTTTATTAGGATTATTTATAATTCTTTTCTTTGACGTGGTTGGAGTGGAGCAGTTCTTCTGCCAAGTGGCTGAGGGGTTTTTCTAAGAAGTTAGTATAAACTTCTTGCACGTCAGGATTGTTGTGGGATTGGCGCAGGGTACGTTTTTCGTCCAAGTCGTACAGCTTCGCACCGCGGCTGCAAGCAAGCTCTTGTCCATCGTGGATGGGTTGCCCGCCGCCACCAACGCAACCGCCGGGGCACGCCATAACTTCCACGAAGTCATAAGCTACTTTGCCTGCCTTGATGTCATCCATCAATCTGCCGGCATTGCCCAAACCGCTAACGGTACAGGTGCGTACAACTCTGTCGCCAAGTTTGAAGTTTGCTTCTCTGCGTTCAGCATCGCCACGTACATCTACAAAGGCGTTGAGCGGAGCTTCCTTGCCTTCCACAACAGCGTAAGCCGTACGAAGCGCAGCTTCCATAACGCCACCAGTAGCACCAAAGATTACTGCGGCGCCGGTGCTGCTACCCAAGGGACTATCAAATTCCATGGGTTCCAGGGTAGCGATGTTGATATGTTCTGCCTTAATCAGGCGAGCCAGCTCGCGAGTGGTGAGGACAATGTCAACGTCGGGTACGCCACTGCTACGCATGGAGAACAGTGCAGCTTCGCGCTTTTTAGATACGCAGGGCATGATGGAGATGGAGCAAATATCTTTAGCATCAATGCCTTTTTGTTGAGCGAAGTAGGTTTTGGTTAAAGCACCAAAGATTTGTTGGGGGGATTTGGTACTGGAAAGATTGGGCAGGAAGGCAGGATATTTTTTGCTTACATAGCTTACCCAGCCAGGGCAGCAGGAGGTGAACATAGGCCAAGGATGTTTATCTACTTCTGCCAAGCGTTTCAAAAGTTCACTGCCTTCTTCCATAATGGTAACGTCTGCGGCAAAGCTGGTATCGAAAACGTAATCGAAGCCAATTTGCTTAAGGGCAGCTACCATCATGCCTTCGGTGAATTGTTCGGGAGCAAGACCGAGTGCTTCGCCCCAGGCAGTGCGAACTGCGGGAGCAACCTGTACTACGGTTACTTTGTCCGGATTTGCCAGCACTTCAAAGATTTTTGGAACGTCGTCACGCTCTTTAAGAGCACCAACGGGGCAGTGGGTAATACACTGTCCGCACAGGCTGCAATCGGATTGGGCAATATTGGGGAATTTTTGGGAAACATCTACAGTAGTGCGACCACCTGTATTTACCAAGTCCCAGATATTCAAGCCTTGTACCTTGTCACAAATCTGGATGCAGCGCATGCATTTGATGCATTTTTTGGAATCTCTAATCAAGGGGAAATCTTTATCCCAAGGAATATCTACAATGTCTTTTTCGTAGGGGAGCTCAAAGATGCCAAGGTCGTTAGCCAAGGTTTGCAATGCGCAGTTACCGCTACGCACGCAGGTTGCGCACAGGCAATCGTGTTGGGAGAGAATCAGCTCCACATTGGTACGACGCACCGCGCGTACTTTAGGAGAGTTTGTGTAAACTACAATGCCTTCTTGTACGGGAGTGCTGCAGGCAGTTACCAGCTTGGGCTTGCCCTGTACTTCTACAACACAAACTTTGCAGGCGCTAATTTCGTTGATGTCTTTCAAATAGCACAGGCGGGGGATGCGGATACCCATGGAGTCCGCTGCCTGCATAATGGTTGCACCTTTGGGGGCAGTTACTTTTTTACCGTCAATAGTTAAGTTTACCATGTGAAAGTACGGCCTCCTTTCAATGCGCTCAGTCCGAATTTGTCACAGCGCAGGCAACGTCCTGCTTCTTGGCAGGCTTCTTGCACTGTCATACCACATTCAAATTCTTCAAAATTAGTTTTACGTTCGCCTGCTTCCTTTTCTTTCATTTGAATACGTCCGCAGGGTTCTTTATCTGCTAATTCCACAGGGGGAATTTCTACATCACAGGAGATTACATGGTCGAAGCCAAGGTAGTCATCGATATTTGCTGCTGCAACCTTACCTGCTGCGATAGCGCGGATTACGGTTGCAGGACCGGTTACGCAGTCGCCGCCGGCAAAAACGCCATTAGCGTTGGCAAGCTCGCCGGTTTCCAGAGCTGCGATGCTGCCGCGTTTAACTTTTACGCCTGCTTCTTCGAAGGGGCGCAGTTCAACACCTTGGCCAATTGCTACAACAATTACGTCGCAGGGGATGCGTTCCAAGGGAAGGTCTGCGCGGATGGGGCGAGCACGTCCCCAAGCATCAATGGGGCCGATGATTTGAGGTTCTGCCCACAGCGCAACAACGTTGCCGTTTTCGTCAGCTTCAATTTTATGGGGAGCTTTCAGCTCGTACAGCTCTGCACCTTCGGCAATAGCGCCTTCTATTTCTTCGGGAAGAGCGGTCATGTCATCTTGGCGACGGCGGTAAGCGATGGTTACCTTCTTAGCGCCTAAGCGGATGGAGCTGCGGGTGCAGTCCATGGCAACGTTACCACCACCGATAACTACAACATTTTTATCTTTAAAGTCAGGCATTTGCTCTTCGCCAATGGAGCGGAGCATTTCTACAGCGGAGATTACGCCTTTGGAATCTTCGCCTTCAATGCCAACCTTTTTATCTTCATGAGCACCGATGGCAATATACACTGCATCGTATTCTTCACGCAGCTGGTTAAAGGGGATTTCGCCTTCGCCACTGCCAACCTTGGTGTTAAGATGAACCTCTACACCGGTAGAAAGAATGGCTCTTATATCTTCGTCCAGTCTTTCGCGGGGGAAGCGATAGCTGGGGATGCCATAGCGGAGCATACCGCCAAGTCTGCTTTTAGCTTCAAATACTACTGCGTGGTGACCCATCAGTTCCAGATAGTAGGCTGCTGCCAGACCACTGGGGCCGCCGCCGATAATAGCGATGCGTTTGCCGGTAGCATCTGCTTTTTCGGGAACGGGAACTGTGTCTGCAGGAGCGTTATCCACTGCCATACGTTTTAAGCCGCGGATGTTGATGGCAGCATCAATCATATTACGACGGCAACGAGCTTCGCAGGGATGCTCGCAGATGAGTGCGCAGGCGGTGGGGAAGGGATTGTCCTTGCGGATGAGTTTTACTGCGTCAGCATAGCGGCCGGCGCCAACGAGGGCAATGTAGCCGGGAATATCTACTTGAGCAGGGCACAGGGCAACGCAGGGAATGGAATTGTGGATGCGGCTATTGCATTTACCGGTTTTGATGTGGTGAATGTAGTCATCCTTGAAGCCCTCCATGCCTGCCAAAACCATGTGGGCTGCTTCGTAGCCAATGGCGCAGTCAGCAGAATCCATAATGTTTTGAGCGGTTGCTTCAATAAGCTCCAGGGTTTTCATGTTAGCTTTGCCGTCAAGGATGTTTTCCAATAGCTTCTGTAATTGACCTAAGCCAACGCGGCAAGGGGTACATTTGCCGCAGGTTTGTGCGTGGCAAACCTTTAGGAAGGACAGCTGCAAATCAACGGGGCACAGTCCCGGAGGGCTGGCGATGATGTGACGTTCAAGATCTTTGTAAAGACGTTCAACGGTCAGCTGCGCTTGATCAGGTGTTTCGATTTTTAAACGACTCATACTTTTCCTCCAAAGATATATCTAAAATAAAGACGCATACACAAGGTATAGTAGGCCACATACTGGCATACTACTAATTATATCCAAATTGCTTTGCTTTGGCAAACGAAAAAAGTGTTACGCTTGAAACGCTTTCCAATAAAAGTTTAACTGCCCTGTGAAAAGAAAGGTTACTGCCTGATTTTAGTGGCTCTCTTTTGAAAAGGTTGTGGTATACTTATAATGAAGAAAAATTTTTTGAAGCTGGTGAATCTTGATGCGATTATCCTTTGTTCATATATTAAGTTTGCTTATTACTTTGGCAGTAACCATTTTACCTGGCATCATTGCCGCGCGTAAGATTAAATCTGCCGATGATTATAATGTTGGCGGGCGTAGTGCGGGGATTGGAATTGTTGCCGGAAGTATTATCGGTACCATTGTCGGTGGTGCTGCAACCGTAGGTACTGCCCAACTGGGCTACAAGCTGGGCTTGACTGCCTGGTGGTTTACCTTGGGCAGTGGCATTGCCCTTATCATCATGGCAATCTTTTACGCTGTACCCCTGCGTCGTAGCAGCTTAACGACGGTAAGCGAATTTTTAGTTGGCAACTACGGTAAGGTGGCAGGGCCCTTTACCAGTATCTCTGCTTCTGCGGGTATTTTCTTTAGTATTGTTGCCAGTACCCTTACTGCTTTAAGCTTGGTGTCCGGTCTTTTTAATGTAAGTATTGAAGCCAGCGGCGTCATTGTTCTGCTCCTGACCATTGCCATTGTTTTCTTTGGCGGTATTAGCGGTGCAGGTATGGCTGGCTTGTTAAAGATAATTTTAATTTTTGCAACCATCTTTGTAGGAGGTATCCTCAGTTATCTGGATATGGGGCAATGGCAGGGCTTGCAGGCAACTTTTCCTGCTCAGCCTTGGTTTAGCCTTTTCGGACGGGGAGTGGAGGACGGCTTGTTCAGCCTGGCTTCCATGATTGTGGGGGTAATCTCTACTCAGACTTATGTGCAGTCCATCTTTAGCGCTAAGGATAGCAAGACTGCGGCTGCCGGATGTATTGCGGCGGCGCTTGTGGTTATCCCCGTAGGCTTGCCTTCTGTAATGATTGGTATGTTCATGAGCGTACAGCATCCGGAGATTAACTCCATTGATGCACTGCCCCTGTATCTTGTAACTTATCTGCCTGATTGGTTGGGCGGCATAGGCTTGGGGGCTATTTTGATTTCTGCCATGGGCTCTCTCTCTGGTTTGGCTTTGGGCGTTGGCACTATGATTTCTCGTGATTTGATTAAAAATTTGTGGAAGGGTGCAAGCTCCGTCAATCTATTGTGGGCAAGTCGCATTAGCGTTCTTCTGGTAACGATTTGTGCCATTGTGTTTGTTTTCTTCCATTTAAATAGCTCTGTTCTGGAATGGAACTATCTATCCATGGCGTTGCGCGGGAGTGGTATTTTCCTGCCCTTGACTTTTGCAGTTTTCTTCCCTGGTAGGGTGCAACGTAAATTTGGTATTATGGCAATCATTAGTGGTATTGCTATTGCCTGCTTGTGGAAGTATATTGCACCATGGAACATCAATGGCTTGTTCCCGGCTCTGGCCTGCAATTTGTTGTTCCTGATTCCAGGATTATTTGTAAATAATAAGAAATAACCCTTGGCTCTCCTGAAAGACTAACTATGTAGGGAGCTGTCACCGAAGGTGACTGAGGGGTTTAGAGGATTATATGACTTCTAACTTTACTCATTTACATGTACATACTCAATATAGCCTTTTAGATGGTGCTGCCAAGATTCCTGATTTGGTTAAGTATGCCAAAGAACTGGGTATGGACAGCCTTGCCATTACGGACCATGGCGTTATGTACGGTGCCATTGATTTTTACGAGGAATGCAGGAAGCAGGGCATCAAGCCTATTTTGGGCTGCGAGGTTTACGTTACTGCCGGTTCCCACTTGGAGCGTAATAATCGAGGCTTGTTCCACTTGATACTCCTGGCAGAGAATTTGGAAGGCTACCATAATTTAATGAAGATAGTTTCCTTGGCGCAGCTGGAGGGCTTCTACTACAAGCCCCGCGTGGACAAGGATATTTTGCGTACTTATAGTAAGGGTATCATCTGCCTAAGTGCCTGCATCGCCGGAGAGCTGCCGGTTTTGATTCAGCAGGATAATTTACAGGGAGCACGTCTTTGTATTGAAGAACATCTGGAGATTTTTGGTAAGGACAATTATTTTCTAGAGATTCAAAACCATGATTTGCCTGAGGAGCACAAGGTTAACCGGGCATTGAGCCAGCTGGCTAAAGAATATGATTTACGCCTGGTTGCTACCAATGACTTGCACTATGTGCGTCGTCAGGATGCGGAAGCTCAGGACGTGTTGCTCTGTATTCAGACTACCAGCACCGTTGATGAGCCCAACCGTATGCGCTTCCCCAATGACCAGTTCTATTTGAAGAGCTATGAGGAAATGGCAGAGCAGTTCACTGATTATCCGGAAGCCCTTGCCAATACGCAAATTATTGCAGAGCGTTGCAATGTGGAGCTGGAATTTGGTCATTTGCTGTTACCGGAGTTTACTGTTCCCGAAGGCTTCGATGCAGCAAGCTATTTGCGCCATTTGTGCGAAGCAAGTTTAATAAAAAAATATCCCCACGCCGATGAGGTAGTAACCCAAAGGCTTGATTTTGAATTACAGATTATTAACCAGATGGGTTACGCCTGCTACTTTCTAATCGTGTGGGATTTTATCAAATACTGTCGTGAACATGAGATTTTAGTTGGACCCGGTCGTGGCAGTGCTGCGGGAAGTATAGTGGCGTACCTTCTGGGGATTACCAATATTGACCCCCTGCGTTACGCACTGCTCTTTGAACGTTTCCTGAATCCGGAGCGGGTAAGCATGCCTGATATTGATACGGATTTCTGCTATGTGAATCGTGACAAGGTTTTAGATTATGTAGTGCGCCGTTACGGACAGGACCGGGTAGCGCAGATTATTACTTACGGAACCCTGCAGGCGCGGGCTGCTGTGCGCGATGTGGGCAGAGCCCTGGGGCTTAGCTACGGTACTGTGGACAAGGTTGCCAAGATGATGCCTAAGGAATTGGGTATTACCTTGGACAGAGCTTTGCGTATCAGCAATGAGCTAAGCACCTTGTACGAAACGGATTC
The DNA here is from genome assembly GCA_017452325.1 of Phascolarctobacterium sp. Taxonomy (GTDB): domain Bacteria; phylum Bacillota; class Negativicutes; order Acidaminococcales; family Acidaminococcaceae; genus JAHHUH01. Next base: position 11,265 of record JAFTMR010000107.1, read on the forward strand.
TGAGGTGCATCGCCTTATTGATCTTGCTAAGAGCGTGGAGGGAATGCCCCGTAATGTGGGTACTCACGCAGCAGGTGTTATTATTGCTCCTGCAGATTTAAAGGATTATGTTCCCCTGCAGCTGGGAGCAGAAGGCTCTGTAATTACACAGTACGACAAGGACAAGCTGGAAGGCTTGGGCCTTTTGAAGATGGACTTTTTAGGCTTGCGTACTTTGACCGTAATTGGGGACGCCATTCGTAATATTAAGGAAACAACCGGTGAAACCATTGATATAGATAATATTCCTCTGGATGATTATAAAACCTGTCAAATGCTGTGCAAGGGTGATACCTACGGTGTGTTCCAGCTGGAATCCAAGGGCATTACTAAACTGGTAATGGATCTGGAGCCGGAAAGCTTTGAGGATTTAATCCCTTTGGTTGCCCTGTATCGTCCCGGTCCCTTGGGTACGGGTATGGCAGAGGATTTTATTGCAGGTCGTCATGGAAATCGCACTGCCAAAATACTGCACCCCTTGATGGAGCCAATTCTTAAAGATACCTACGGGGTAATCCTTTATCAGGAACAGGTTATGCAGATAACCTCTGCTTTGGCAGGCTTTAGTCTTGGTCAGGCAGATATACTGCGCCGCGCCATGGGCAAGAAGAAGGCCAAGGAGCTGGACTCCATGCGCGAGGGCTTTATCAAGGGAGCCAAGGAGCTGCATGGTATACCTGAAGGTCTTAGCAGTGAAATCTTTTCTCTCTTGCAGCACTTTGCCGGCTACGGCTTTAACAAGTCCCATTCCGTTGCCTATGCCTTGGTTGCCTACCAGACTGCCTATTTGAAAGCCAACTGGACAGCTCAGTACATGGCTGCCTTTTTAGATAGTGTTATTACGGACGCAGATAAGATTAGCTGGTATATTTCCAAATGTCGTAATTCCGGTATTCGAATCTTGCCACCGGATGTTAATGAAAGTGGTTCTACCTTTACTGTTATGAAGGATGGTTCCATCCGCTTCGGTCTTGCAGGCATCAAGAATGTAGGCGAGGCTGCCGTAAGCACCATTATTGAAACTCGCAAAAAGGAAGGCGAATTTACCAGCTTAGTAGATTTTTGCCGTCGCGTGAATATGCGCCTGGTAAATAAGCGGGTGGTAGAAAACCTTATCAAATGCGGCGCCATGGATTCCTTTGGAGTGAAGCGCTCTCAGATGATGGCTATTCTGGATAAGGCTGTAGATTTGGGGGCTTCCTATCAAAAGGATAGTGCCAGTGGTCAGCTGGGGCTTTTCAGTGATGAAGATGATTTCAGCGAGGTTAACGAGATTGCCCTGCCGCAGATAGACGAGATGCCCCACGATTTTATTCTGCAAAATGAGAAGGAGCTTATTGGCTTTTATGTAACGGGTCATCCTCTGGATGATTATCGTAAGGTTCTTAGCAGGTTTACACCGGCTTATGTTTTGCAGGATGAAGATTCAGTGGTAGATGGTCAGTACATTACTGTTGCCGGTATCATCACTAATTGCGTTATCCGCAACACCAAGCAGGGAGAGAGCATGGCACTGCTCACCTTGGAAGATCATTCTAGCAGGATAGATGTTATCGTCTTTCCCAAAAGCTTCCGTATGAATGTACGGGAGATTTATCAAGACAATATTGTTTATGTGGAAGGACGCTTTAGCGTAGACGAAAGAGAAACAAAAATAGTTGCTGATGTGGTACGTAAGCTGCCCAAGCAAATTGTAGAGGTACACTTGCGCGTTGCTGCTCATCTGGAAAATGCTCTGGTGCAGAGAGAATTGAAGCGTATATTTGAAGGCTACAAGGGTAGCGATGAGGTTTATCTACATTTGCAAGGGTCTAAAAAAGTAGTCAAGACGGACAAGAGCTTTTGGGTTGACTCCTCCAGGAGCGGATTTAGGGAAGAAATCACAAAAGTTTTAGGTAAGGATTGCTTTATTTAGCTTAGAAAGTGGCTTAATGACTTGCAAGTCAGTTATAAAAGATGTTAGAATATAAAGTGAATGATTTTGTTTATATAGCACAAGGAGGCTACACATGAATATTTTAGTTTGTATTAAACAAGTGCCGGATGTTGAAAAGGTTAAATTTTGTCCGGAAACTAGAACTCTGGTGCGTGATGGCGTAGAAAACGTTATGAACCCCTTTGACCGTCATGCTTTGGAAGTTGCTTTGATGATGAAGGACAAAGTTGGTGCGAAGGTTACTTGCCTTTCCATGGGCTTGCCTATGGCTACTGAAGTTTTGAAGGAAGCAATTGCTATGGGCGCTGACGATGCTGCTTTGATCAGCGACCGCGCTTTGGCTGGTTCCGACACCTTGGCTACCAGTATTGCCCTGTCTGCAGGCATCAAGCATTTGGGTCAGTTCGATCTCATCCTGTGCGGCAAACAAGCTGTTGACGGCGACACTGCACAAGTTGGTCCTGAAATTGCTGAGCATCTTGGCATTCCCCAAATCACCGGTGCATTGAAACTTGATTATGTTGATGACAAGTTCGTTGTTGTACGTGAAAACGAAAGCAGCGTTCAAACTATGGCTTGCGCAGCTCCTTTGCTGGTAACTGTTACCAAAGCAGAAAAAGAACCGCGCTTTGCAAGCATTAAAGGTAAAATGAAAGCTCGTAAAGCTAACATCCCCGTTCTGACTGTTGCTGAGCTGGAACTTGACCCTGCTACTGTTGGTTTGCCCGGCTCTCCGACTCAAGTAAAAAAATCCTTCACTCCGGAACATCCCGTAATCAACAGTGAAATCATCAATGAAGAAGATGTTGATGTAGCAGTAGACATGCTGTTCAATAAACTTGTTGAAGCTAAAATTATTACTCGCTGAGGTGAACATAGATGGCAATGATCGTAGATAAAGAAACTTGTGTAGGCTGCGGTGCTTGCGTAGCAATTTGCCCCGTTGGTGCTATTTCCTTAGAAGACAAAGCTCACATTGATGCTGATTGCTGCATTGGCTGTGGTGCTTGCGTTAACGAATGTCCTGTAGGCGCTATCTCTCCTGAAAGCGCTGTAGAAAAGAAAATTGTAGAAAATAACCAAGGTACTGACCTGTGGGTTATCACTGAATTGGAAAACGGTGAACCCGTTGGCGTTACCTATGAATTGATTGGCGTTGCTTCTGACCTGGCTGCTAAAGCTGGTGAACACTGCTGTGCAGTATTGATTGCTGCTGAAGCTGGCGACGTTCCCCAAAAACTTATTGCTGCCGGTGCAGATAAGGTTTATGTAATCGCTGATGCTAAATTTGCTGATTACAACACTGACCTGTACACCGACGCTATTTGCCAATTGGTGGATGCATACAAACCCAGCGCACTCCTTATTGGTGCAACTGCTGACGGTCGTGACCTTGCTCCCCGTATTGCAGCTCGCAAAATGACCGGTCTCTGCGCTGACTGCACTGCTCTCGACATTGATGTTGAAAATAAAGTTGTAGAATGGACTCGTCCTGCTTTGGGCGGTAACATCCTGGCTACCATCCTCTGCAACGAAACTCGTCCGCAAATGGGTACCGTTCGTCCTAAAGTTTTCAAAGCAAAACCTATGGATGCTACCCGCGTTGGCGAAGTAATTAACTTTACCTGCGAAAATCTGGTAACTTCTCCTGTTGAACTGCTCCAAAAAGAAATGATTACCAGTGCAACCTCTCTCAAAATCGAAGATGCAGAAGTAATCTGCTCCGGTGGTCGTGGCATGGGCTGCGTTGATAATTTCAAAGTTCTGGAAGAATTGGCTGCACTTTTTGAAAACGGCACCGTTGCCGGCTCTCGTGCAGTTGTTGACGAGGGCTGGATTGGTCATTCTAGCCAAGTAGGTCAATCCGGTAAAACCGTTACTCCTAAAATTTATTTTGCTTGTGGTATCTCCGGCGCTATCCAGCATTTGGCTGGCATGACCGGTTCCGATATGGTTATCGCAATTAACAAAGACGCTAATGCTCCCATCTTCAATATCGCTCAATATGGTATTGTTGGTGATGCTAATGTAATTCTGCCTAAGTTGATTGCAAAAATCAAAGCATATAAAGAAAACTAATCTTTACGGAGGAACTTCCCTATGTGGAAAGTTGTATTTATAGCTCATAGTGAAGATAGTGCTAAGAAAATTAAAGAGATGCTTACCGCCAATGGCTTTCTTGTTCAAATGAAAGGCGTAGGCGGTAAGAATAAAAAGGCATACGAGATTTGTGTGCCTTTTTCTGAGGCTGAAGATGCTTGTGATGTATTGCGTGAGCATCAATTTCAAGGCTAAAGTAGGTGACTGACATTGAAAAAAACCAAAATTATTTGTACTGTTGGTCCTAGCACTGATAATATAGAGCTTTTGGGAAAAATGATGAGAGCAGGCATGGATTTGGCTCGCTTTAACTTTTCCCATGGTTCTCATGAAGATCATGGCAAACGTTTGGCGATGGTAAAGGCTGCTGCCGAAAAAGTAGGTAAGGTTGTAGCTACTATTGCAGATACCAAAGGTCCGGAAATGCGCCTTGGTATGTTTGTCAATGGCAAAGTAACCTTAAACGAGGGTGATGAGTTTGTTCTTACTACCGAAGAGGTACTGGGGGATGAACACCTTGCCCATGTAAATTATAATGGATTGCCTGAGGAAGTAAGTGTTGGCAGTAAAATCTTATTGGCAGATGGCTTGCTCTCCTTGGAGGTAACTGCCATTGAAGGCTGCAAGATTCATACCAAGGTTGTACATGGCGGCGAAGTAAGTAACCGTAAACGTGTAGCTTGCCCCGGTATTGAACTTAACTTACCCTTTTTGTCCGAGCAGGACAGGGCGGATATTCTCTTTGCCGTAGCAAACGATATGGATTATGTTGCTGCTTCCTTCGTACAAAAGGCAGATGACGTACTTGCCATTCGTAAAATTCTGGAGGACGCAGGCTCTTCCATTGGTATTATCTCTAAAATTGAAAATGAAGCCGGCGTACAGCATATTGATGAAATTATCAATGTGTCCGACGGTGTTATGGTTGCGCGTGGCGACTTGGGGGTAGAGATTCCCTCCGAGATTGTGCCCTTGGTACAAAAGGATATTATCTCCCGTTGTAATAAGGCAGGCAAGCCGGTTATTACTGCAACCCAAATGCTGGAAAGTATGATGCACAGCTACCGCGCAACTCGTGCGGAAGCAAGTGACGTTGCCAATTCTATCTTTGATGGTTCTGACGTAATTATGCTGTCCGGCGAAACAGCTTCCGGTGCGTATCCCTTGGAAGCGGTAGAAACTATGGCGAAGATTGCAGTGCGTACGGAAGAAGCGTTGGACTATGTATCCATCTTCCAAAAGAAGGGTATCAGCGAACGCATCAATTCCACTGACGCAATCAGCCATGCTACTGTTCAGATTGCGGAAGAAATTAACGCTGATGCAATTCTGACCATTACATCTTCCGGTTTTACCGCAAGGATGATTTCCAAATATAAACCTCGTGCAACGGTAATCGCTGCATCTAATAATATTTCCAGAGTACGCGCCATGCAGTATTATTGGGGCGTAAAGCCCTTGCTCGGTCCTTACTCCGAAAATACTGACGAGATGATTGAACTGTCCCTTGCCTGTGCAATGGAAGAGGGTTATATAAAAGAAGGAGACTGCGTAATCATCACTGCAGGGGTGCCTGTGGGAAAAATGGGCAGTACCAATTTAATCAAGGTGGTTAATGTGGGAACAAAATTATTGTGTGGTGTCGGAATAGGTAAAAAATCCGTAACCGGCAAGGTGTGTAAGGCAGTTACTACTGCTGATTTTCAAAATAAATTGCAAAGCGGTGATGTTCTTGTTGTTGACGTGCTCAATGACGAAAATGTACGCTTGGCAAGTCAAAAGGCGGCTGCCATTATTTCCGAAGAAGGCGGCTTGACATCTAATACTGCTATTGTGGGGGTAACCTGCGGTATTCCTGTATTGGTTGGTGCGGCAAACGCAACTTCTGTTCTGCAGGATGGGCAAGTGGTATCCGTAGATACTGTTGCCGGTGTAGTGTATGATGGCAATATTAATTTGTAATTCAAGATTAGGTAGGTGTAATCATGGAAGAAGTAATTGCTGATAAAAGTGCTGAATGGCAGCAAGTTTTAGAGCAGGCTTTTTCCATGTTGCATCGTGCAAAAGAAGCAGAAGGTGACCAGGCGTTGCAACAGGTAAGCCTGTTGGGATGCATAGGGCTAAAGACGGGGAAGGTTTCCGAAGCGCAGGCGTGCTTTGGGGAACTGCTTGCTGTGGATGGCTCCAAGGTTTCAGCCCTCTGCTTTTTAGTTTGTGTGAAAAATATGCTGATGATGGCGGCGCGCACCCGTAAGGGTAATTTGTTTGCAGAATGGCTATTAGCCGGCAAAGAAAAATTACAGCAGGCTCTTACCCAGGTGGAGCAGGAAAAAGCAATGGAATTCATCATCGCTTTAACCTTTACCGTCTGCGACAGACATTATGCTGTTTGCCTGCCTGTGCTTAGAGATTTGGTAAGCACTGTCATTAACAGCATTAAGGATAAAAATTTATTGCAAGCTCTGTTCAACGAGTGGACCAGCCTAATTGCCCAAATGGCGCGCAGAAGCTGGGATGATGTTAGTAAATTTTTGCTTACTGTTTTACTCAAGGCACTTCTCAAAAAGCAGGACTTGCAGCTGATGAAGCTAAGCCTATTGCAGCTGAACATGCATCTGCAAATGTACAGCCGTTGGGATGGTTTTGAAAATGCTTTTGTAGCTTACAAGGAACTGCAATATTTTTACCTGCTGCTTTTGAAAAGAGTGGGCAAGCTACAAATTGCAGAAGACTTACGCCAACAGTACTTGGTAATTGTGCTGCGCAGTATTCGCGAATGGATTGCCAATGTGGCACGAGTTGGTATGCAGGATGATTTGGAAATTATCCGCCGATGGCAGGAGCTTTTGAAGAAGCAGCTTACTGATGGTGTGCAGCCTTGGGTAGATTTATTAGTGCAACTGGAAATTGGCTACTGGCACTTGACCAAGCCCAAGACCAGTCGCAAACAACTGGAATATTTAGCGGATCTTTTGGAGCCTGACATGGTGACTGCAGAGTATCGTAGATTGCTGGAAAGGATTGCGTAAATTTTTAGGTAACAGTGTTTTTGGAATACTGTTGCCTAATTTTTTTGCTTATTTTAGAAATTCTTTTCCGCTATAAGAATGAGAGGAGCTTTTTGGCAGTTCAAGATTAAAATGTTTCACGTGAAACATTTTGCAGAGGGGGACATGGTTTTAGAAAAAATTTAGGAAGTAGTTGTGAGGGTTCGTTAGTTACTACATAACTCTAAGTTTTTAAGTATATATTTTCTTTAGAACAAGGAGCAAAACTTACAGTTTTGTTTAACGCATGGCAGAAGAAAAAAAGAAAAAGAAAAAAAGAAGATTCACCCTTATAGTTGTCATAGAGATTGTAAAAGTGACGTACTTGCAAGAAAAAATTTAAAAAAGGTTTTAGGAAAAAGCATTTTTGGACAGTGTTACCAAAATTTTTTACTTGTTTTAGAAAATTTACGTCACTTTTAGGTTGCTCGTGTCAACTATAAGAGTGAGGGGGGATTGTAGTTTTATAGAGAATTTTTATAAAAATTAAAATACTAAAGGAATAAAAGAGCTTTCGTCGAAAACATTATAGAAGTGGTATATATGCTGATAAATTATAAAATTGCTTTGGTGTTATAGATTGGAGATTTGTGTGGTGAGGGTAATAAAGGGTGTAAATGAATTTGAAACTTTCAATCCAGACTTAGCAAAAGAGTGGCATCCTACCGCAAATGGGATTTTAAAGCCTAGTGATATTGCTTCTCGTAGTAATAAGAAGTACTTTTGGTTATGTAAAAAAGGGCATACTTATGACGCTAGTAGTGATAAGCGTGTTCGAGGAAGTGGTTGCCCTTTTTGTGCCAATAAAAGAATATTGGTTGGGTACAATGATTTAAAATCTAAATTTCCTGATTTAATAGAAGAGTGGGATTATGAAAATAATGATGATAATCCTGAGAATTATGTTTATAGTTCTTCTAAAAAAGTAAATTGGGTATGTAAAAGATGTGGTCACAGATGGAAAACATCAATATGTCATAGAACAGGAAATAGAAAAAGTGGTTGTCCAGAATGTGCCAAAAAGATACGTGGTGAATTAAAGCACAGATATGCTTTAGAACATAGTGGCTCAATTACAGATCAGTTGTTATTAAAAGAGTGGGATTATACTAAGAATGAAAAAGGTCCAGAAGAATATACGCCTAGTTGTAATTTGAAAGTATTTTGGAAATGTTCAATATGTGGGTACGAATACGTAGCTAAAATAAGTAATCGTACAAATGGTAAGGGGTGTGCATGTTGTGCTAATTTGGTAGTTGTAAAAGGTGTGAACGACTTAGCTACTACCCATCCTAAATTGGCTTCAGAATGGCATCCTACAAAAAATGGCGATTTGACTCCGGAAAAAGTAACTTATGGTAAAGGGAAAAAGGTTTGGTGGATATGTTCAGAAGGACATGAATATTTAGCGACTATTCTACATAGGAGTCATGGAACAAATTGCCCTATTTGCAATTCGGGAAGACAAACATCTTTTGCTGAACAAGCTGTTTATTTCTACATTAAGAAACTTTTTAGTGATACAATCAGCAGATATACTGGTATTTTCGACAATGGAATGGAGTTGGATATTTATATTCCTTCCATAAAACTTGCTATTGAGTATGACGGAGAAGCTTGGCATAAATCTGAAAAGGTAGAACGTGAAAAAGAAAAATATCGTATTTGCAGAGAAAATGGCATTAAATTATTGAGGTTAAAAGAAAAAAGAAGTGATACTGATATACATACAGCAGATGATGTTTGGAACATCACTGGTAATGGTCCTATGTATGAACGTAAGAATCTTGCACTGCTAATTAGGTTGTTATTAGACCGTTTAGATCCTCGTTCTAATTTTTGGACAAGAAAAAGAATAAGCGATTTACATAGTCCAATAGATGTTGATATTGATCGTGATGAGATGGAAATTCGTGCTTATATGACAAAATTAAACAATAATTCATTAGAAGAATTATTTCCAAAAATCGCTAAAGAGTGGCATCCAACAAAGAATAAATCCGTAAAACCAAATCAAGTAAAAAAAGGAAGTACTGCAAAGTATTGGTGGCTCTGTTCTGTTTGCAACAATGAATATATGGCTTCTGTATATCACAGAACTTCAGGAACTGGTTGTCCTAAGTGTGGTGCTAAAAGAGGTGCAGCCAACAGAAGAAGAAAAGTTTATATGATTGATATGAACACAAATGAGATACTGAAGACATTTGAGTCTATTGTGGATGCTGCACAATATATGAACTTTAGGACTAGTAGTAATATTACTAGCGTATGTAAGGGAAAAAGGATGCATGCTGGTGGATATTTATGGCGTTATGAGGGTGAGGCTTTTATTATTAACCAAAATTGTGGGAAGGAAAAAGGAGAAACATGTGTATTGCAAGAATTGTGGGAAGATAATTCCTGAAAATGATAAGTTTTGTGGAAACTGTGGTGCTCCAGTTGGTTATCAAATAAGTAGAGAACATAAAGAGAAAGCTTTTTGGAGACATGGTTGGTTCACTATACTTATGCTCTTTATGTGCTTTCCTGTTGGTGTGATTTTAGTTTTTATCAATCATCCAAGTGTGGTAAAAACTTTCTTTATGTTTTTGCTTGGATTGATAGTGATGTGTTTTGTTTTACTTGGCTTTGATGGATGTTCATCTAGTGTTATGAAATCTGTGCCACATAAATCAGAGCAAATACAGGTGGAATCAGATGCTGGTAGTACAAGCGAAAAGAAAAAATATATTAACGAGAAACAAAAGAGAAATTCTGCTACAAGTAAAGTTATAAAAGAACCTGTTGGAAAGCCTGACCAAATTTATTTTGCTTATAAACTTTACGATTATAAGGTAGCTTATAATAAAGCAGATAATAATTTACAGAAATCTGCGGTGCGCGGGAGGCAAGTTGAATTTCTAAAGCAGTATTTTCCTAATAATAAGTTTGAAAACTGGATAGGAAAGGTGAAAGAAATTAATTCAGTTGAAAATGGAAAGTTTGCTAGTATTGAAATTGAGTGTAGAGTAGATGATATGGTTTTTGATGTTGCTACAGAAAGGTTTAATATTAAGCTGTCTGGTAAACAAACTTTAATTGATACTAATAGTCCGCTTTATAATGTAGTTTTTAATTTGCAAAAAGGAGATACTGTAGAGTTTTCTGCTTTCGTAATTCCGAATAAAGAAAGTGGTTTGTATTTAGATAACTGGGTTTCTGAAATGTTATCTGTAGAGAAACCAGAGTTTATTGTGCGGTTTACTGATATTAAAAAAGTGGATGGTAATTAGAAAAGAGGATGGGACAAAACCTCTAGACGACAAAAAATAGGCACATTATATAGTGATCTCTAATTGAGATTCAAATATATAATGTGCCTTTGCTATTCAAAAATTAGTTTTATTCTATCCTATTTTTATCTAATATTTTTTGTATAGCGACATCCTTTGCTAGAATAATTTGAGCAACCATAAAATGTGCCGTTGATACCATTTCGTTTAATGAGTTTTCCACCACATTGAGGACAGGTAAGGTGATGTTTCTTGATTTGGCTACCAAATGCACTCTCAATTTCTGTAACGAACTCAGAAATATTTTTTTCTATGGTCAATAACCAAACCTTTTTCTTTGCGCGTGTTGTGGCAACATAAAACAGTCTTCGCTCTTCGGCATCTAGGAAAGAGTCACTGTTATCTAAAAGTAGTTGCAAAATGGGAGCATCAGATATTTTGCTTGGAAAGCTAGCTCCGAAACGCTTGTTATTCAAAATGAAAATATAATCAGCTTGTAGTCCTTTCGAAGAATGGATGGTCATAAAGGAAATATCTAGGTCTTTCCTAAATAAGTGAGAGATAATCACTTTGTTTTTTACTGGATCAAAATGATAATTAAAGTGTTTAGACTTTTTGAGAATGTTTATATCAAAACGGTACCTTCCTAGAAAAATAATACTACTGTTTTGAGGTAATGCCTTAAGCTGCTCTGAAAGTAATTCCACAATTACGGATTCATCCGTACCAGTTACTCTCTCTAAGGAAAATTCAGTATCAGTTATGGCGCTTCGTAAAGATTTCTTCTTCTGATCAGGATTCTTCATTATGAATGTACTGCTTACATCTATTAAGCTTTGGGAGAAACGGTATGTTGTTTCTATTTTACTTATTTCAGCAGCACCCCAGTATTTTTCAAAATCTAGAATGAAACCAATATCACTACCATTAAAACGATAAATGCTTTGCCAATCATCACCAACGCAAAATAGAGAATAGTCCTTTTGTTGGCGCATTAAATATAGTAGCCTGAAACGAGACTGTGATATATCTTGGTATTCATCAACAATTACATATTTATAGTTATGTTGATATTTGGATTCAGATACATATTTTGCTGCGTTATTTATCATGTCGTTAAAATCTATTTCGTTGTTTGCTTGTAGTGTTTTTTGGTATAAATCATATAGTGGTGCGATTAGATTTAATATTAGATTTATGCTGGGAAGATTTTTAAGGTCCTTATTCCTTTCTTTTATATCGTCAATGCTACAGTTATTACTTTTTATTAACGTTATTACTGTGGCGAATAGTTCTGCAAGCCTGTCTAAAGTTTGGTTATTATTCGGAGAGATAGAGTTCCAAAGTTCTAATGTGGATTTAGGAACGAATTGGACATTATGGTCAATTAATTTCTGTTTGAGATTATGAATCAGAGTTTCTTCAAATTTTTCATAAGCATAGGTTTCTATTAGTACGGTAGAATTTCTTTTATGTAGCTCACGCTTCCAGTTTATACTATCCATATATGTCTCGCTTGCTGTTTTACCTTCTTTTGTAGAAAAATAGGAAGGGACTTTGCCTTGGCGATTAATACCAAAATATTCAATGTACAAATTATATTTTGGTAAATAGAAATCAGGATAATATTGGTTAAAATCTTTGGTTCGAGTGTCTATAAAATAGGATTTCTCATATACATACTCTATGCCGTTTTGAAAAAGGAAGTTGGCAATGTCCATTTCTCCATAACTTTTTACTCGTTCTCCTTTTAAAGTTATGGGTGGATTTGTCTTTAAATATTCTCTATATTCATCTTCACTAGAAAAATCAAATTCACTTTTCTGTGAATTACTTGCATATGTCAAATAATAACACAGCCTGGAAAGATAACTTTGATTATGTAAGAGTGAAGGGAGGTTATTTTTGATAAACTTACGCAAATCTGTCTGATGAATGAGAGGTTTTTTACCTTCAACATTAGTAATGATGTTAATACCTAATTTGTGGAAGGTTAAAGCATCTAGATGGAATCCAGTTTCTGTGTAAATTCTTTCTGCCATTTCTTTTGCGGAAGAGTTAGTAAAAGATAGAACCAATATTTCATCGGGTGTGCATTTATGAGTTGCAAGAAGATATTTTATATAACCAATAATAGTACTGGTTTTACCAGTACCAGCTCCAGCGATAACAAGGTGCGATTTTACATCTTTGGCAATACAAGAAAGTTGCTGATTATCTAACTGTTTTCCTTCAACGGGAGTTATGATTTTTCTAACTTCATCTAAGCGGGATTCTGCTATTTTAGAATTATGTTCATATGCTTTTGTTAAACAGGTATCGTAAAAATTGAGGAAATCTGACGCCAAAAGTTTTAGGGATTTATTAGAGAAGCCAATTCTATAACTAAAACTTTTTGTCTTGTTATCGACAGCATTATACAAAGCGGACCATTTTGAATGCAAAGATTTTACTGAACGTGGTTCAATGAAATTATTTGTGGTGTTGTATAGATCTTGAAATTCATTCAACGCTTGTTTAATTTGAATAGTAAGGTCGCTTTTGTTTAATGTTGAAGTATTTGTAGAAAACTTAGAGATAATCTTGTTCCATAAATTCATCATATCTTCTCCATAATATTTACTACACAAATTATACCTAAAATAGCAAAGTAAATCTATAAAACTAAATTATGATTTTTAATATAATAATAGCAGCAAGGACATGCACAACTACTTTTAGTGAAACGATTGTGACGAGTAGCAACAACTGTATCGAGAAAAATATCGTTAATCCCACATCCTGAGCTGTAGTTTTTCTGTTATTGAATAAATTACGAAGCGAATATGTGGGCAACGATATTTTTAGCTAAAATGTTGCGTTGGGAGTCACTGTTGAACGGAAGTAGTTGTGCGGGTGGATAATATGGTAAATGAAAACTCTCGTAACATTTTCATAAATGCCTTGAAATTTCCTAACGAAAGCAGAGAAAATTTCAATAATGTATGGTATAATAATCTCGGTGTATTATGTGTTTAGATGTATTAGGGGGTCTTTTTATTTTAGAATTTAAACCTGTAACATTGGCGCAAAAGCCTTTGTTTGAAACTTATTTATCTGCACCTGGACAACGCGGAAGCGAATGTGCCTTTTCTAATTTGTTCGTTTGGCGTGATTGTTATAATATATTTTGGTGTATTGCCCATGACTTTTTAATCATTAAGGTTAAACGTAACGAAGTGGATTTCTTTTTGCAACCCTTTGGCGGTAAGGACGAGGATTTACCTCTCTTGATGGAAGAACTAAAAGAGTACCACGAGGGCAAACCTTTTAGACTGCATGGTATTTATGAATGTACCAAGGAGCGTTTAAGCAAGGTCCTTCCTGATTTGGAATTTGAAGAAGACAGGGATAACTGGGACTATGTTTATCTGCGTGAAAAGTTGGCAGCGCTTTCCGGTCGCAAGTACCATGGTCAAAAGAATCATTACAATGCTTTCAAGAAAGCATATCCTGATTTTATCTATGAACCCATTACTGATGATAACAAGGCAGAGTGCCTTGCCTTTGGTGAGAAATGGTGTGACGATAGAATTCATGAGGACCCGACCTTGATTTGTGAAAAGTTCGCTATGCAACAGGCTTTTAAAAATTTTGATGCCTTAGAGCTGCGTGGCGGTGCTATCCGAATTAATGGCAAAATTGAAGCCTTTAGCTTTGGCAAGAAAATTAACGACGATACTGCAGTGCTCCACGTTGAAAAGGCTAACCATGAAATTCGTGGTTTGTACACTGCTATCAACAAAGAATTTGCTGCTCACGCTTGGGAAGACGTAGTTTATCTGAACAGGGAAGAGGATATGGGCGTTGAAGGCTTGCGCAGGGCGAAGGAATCCTATCATCCGGAGTTTATGTTCAAAAAATACAGCGTTGTTATTAGCTGAGGTATGCTATGACTTTTAGAGTTGTGAACGAAGCACGCATGAACCAAGTCATGGATTTGTGGGATTACTGCTTCGAAAAAAAGGATGACCCTTTTTACCAATGGTATTTTAGCGAATACTGTGGTAAGAATAATATGGTTATTGGTGGCTTTGACGAGCAGGACAAACTGCAGAATATGCTTCACCTTAACCCATATATGTTACAACTGCGTGGAAAGCAGCAGCTTACGCCTTATATTGTAGGGGTTGCCACTGCTCCTGAAGCTAGGGGACAGCATTTGTTCCGTCCGCTTCTGGAAACTACCTTCGAGGTACTGCGCTCCCAAGGCTTTGCCTTTGCTTTGCTGATGCCTATTTACGCAGGAATTTATTTGCCCTACCAGTTTAGCTTTTGCTATTATCGTCATAAATACGATATGGAGCTGGAAAAATTACAGCTTAGCAAAATTGGTAGTGATTTACAGGTGGCAAGGATGGCACTTAATAAGGAAGTGCTTGCACCCATCTACCAGAATATTACCCAAGCTTGGAATGGTGCGCCTGTGCGGACTGATTTCCAATGGAATAAATTATTGAAGGTGCACGAATTGGAAAATGTGCAATGCGCTGTGGTTTACGAAGCTGACGAGCCTTGCGGCTATATGTTTTATAAATTGCAGGACGTAACCTTTAATGTTCTTGAGCTGATGGCGCAGGATTTTGCGGTGCGTAACCGTTTGTTGCAATTTGCTGCTGCTCACAAAAGCGAAGCCAAGCATTTTACTTGGCTTGCGGAAGCGTGGGACAAAACTTATTTGAGTTTTGTAGACCACAATGTGAGCGGAACTCTGCAGCCCTTTATGATGGCACGTTGTCTTGACGCACGTTTAGCTTTGGAGAATCTTCCTGTTGCTGATGACATGGAAGAAAACAGCGTGGTACTGCTCTTGACGGATAATATTATCGACAGGAACAACCATTTGCTGAAAATAAAAACTGCTCCTGGCAAACTGGAAGCGGTAAGTACCTTGGATGAGGAAGAAGCTACTATGGATATGGGAGCTTTTACCCAGCTTTACTTTGGTGCTTTTACCGCCACAGAGCTTGCACAAGCAGGCAAGATTAAAGTTCATAATACAGCGAAGCTTGCTGTGTTAGATAAATTATTCCCCAAATGTCATAATTATATTAATGAATATTTTTAATGTTATTAACCTCAAAAAAACTTGGAGGCTGGTGTAATGAGTATGATTAGAAGAATTTTTGTGGAAAAGAAGGATGCTTTTGCTGTTGAAGCACATGGTCTTTTGGCGGACCTGCGCAACAATCTGGGTATGACAGGCTTGGAGAACATTCGTATGATGAACCGCTACGATGTTATGGGCCTGAGCGACGAAGAATTTGCAATGGCAAAAAAATTAGTTCTTTCTGAACCGCCTGTGGACAGGGTTGTGGAAGAAGAACTGCCTGTTGCCGAAGGTAGCCATGTTTTCGCAGTGGAACTGCTGCCCGGTCAATATGACCAACGGGAAGACTTTGCTGAGCAATGCATTCAGCTGATTACTCAAAAAGAACGTCCCATGGTTGCTGCTGCTAAAGTGTATGTTTTGGAAGGCAATCTGAGCGAAGATGAAGTTGCTAAAATTAAAGCATACTGCATCAACCCCATTGAAGCGCGTGAAGCTGAATGGGGCAAACCGGAAACCTTGGTAAGCACTTGTGAAGAGCCTGCCAAAGTTGCTCGTATCGCTGGCTTCCTGAGCATGACTCGCGAAGAAGCAGAAGCAATGCGCAAGGAAATGGGCTTGGCAATGAGCATCGAAGACTTGCTGTGGTGCCAACAATACTTTAATGAAGAAAAACGTGAACCGACTGTTACTGAAATTCGCGTATTGGACACCTACTGGTCTGACCACTGCCGTCACACCACCTTCATGACTCAAATTGAAGATGTAGAAATTGTACCCGGTACTTATACCAAACCGGTACAAGAAGCTTATGATAAATACATGGCTGCTCGCGATGGTGTTTATGGCGAAAATACCGAGCGCCCTGTAACCTTAATGGATATCGCAGTTATCGGCATGAAGAAACTGCGCAAGGAAGGCAAGCTGGCTGATTTGGATGAATCCGAAGAAATCAATGCTTGTTCCATCGTTGTACCTATCGAAGTGGATGGCAACACCGAAGAATGGCTGGTAATGTTCAAAAACGAAACCCACAACCATCCGACGGAAATCGAACCCTTCGGTGGTGCAGCAACCTGCTTGGGCGGTGCAATCCGTGACCCGTTGTCCGGTCGTTCCTATGTATATCAAGCAATGCGCGTAACTGGTGCTGCTGACCCGCGCGTTCCTGTTTCCGAAACTATCGAAGGCAAATTGCCCCAACGTAAAATTACCATTGGTGCAGCTGCAGGCTACAGCTCCTACGGTAACCAAATTGGCTTGGCAACTGGCCACGTTCAAGAATATTATAATGATAAATTTGTTGCTAAACGTATGGAGATCGGTGCTGTAATTGGTGCTGCTCCTCGTAGTGCAGTTCGTCGTGAGCGTCCTGCTGCCGGCGATATCGTTGTTCTCCTTGGTGGCCAAACCGGTCGTGACGGTTGTGGCGGTGCAACCGGTTCTTCCAAAGAACATACTGTAGACTCCTTGATGAGCTGCGGTGCAGAAGTGCAAAAAGGTAATCCGCCCACTGAACGTAAAATTCAACGTTTGTTCCGTAACCCGGAAGTTACTGCAATGATTAAACGCTGCAACGACTTTGGTGCAGGCGGTGTATCCGTTGCTATTGGCGAATTGACCGATGGTCTTGTAATTGACCTGGACAAAGTTCCGAAAAAATATGAAGGTTTGGATGGCACCGAGCTTGCTATTTCCGAATCTCAAGAACGTATGGCAGTAGTTATTGAAGCTGCAAATAAAGAAGCCTTCATTAAATTTGCTGACCAAGAAAACCTTGAAGCTACTGTTGTAGCAGAGGTATCTGCTGATCCGCGTCTGGTTATGTACTGGAGAGGGGATAAGATTGTAGATTTGTCCCGCGCTTTCCTCGATACTAACGGCGTGGCACAACACACCAGCATCGTAGTTGAAGATACTAAAGCTGACAATGTATTTGATAAAGTTCCTGCAGAAGTTGCAGAAGCAAAAGATTTGAAAGAAGCTTGGCTGGGCAACTTGGCAAGACTCAACGTGTGCAGCCAAAAAGGTTTGAGCGAACGCTTCGATAGCACCATTGGTCGTGGTACCGTAATGATGCCCTTTGGCGGCAAAACTCAAATTACCCCGTCCGAAGGTATGGTGGGCAGAATCCCTGTTCTTCATGGCACTACTACCGCTGCTTCTGTAATGGCTTGCGGCTACAATCCGGAAGTTGCAATCTGGAGCCCGTTCCATGGTGCAATGTACGCTGTTGTAGAATCCGTAGTTCGTGCAGTAGCACTGGGTGCTGACCCTGCAAAACTGCGTTTAACCTTACAAGAATACTTCCCGAAACTGAACAACACCTCTGCTTGGGGCTTGCCCTTTGGCGCTCTCCTTGGTGCTTTCACCGCTTTGGACGCTTTGGAACTGCCTGCAATTGGTGGTAAAGACAGTATGTCCGGTACCTTTATGGATAAAACTGTTCCGCCCACCTTGGTATCCTTTGCAGTTGGCGTAATTGACGGCAACAAAGCAGTTTCCGCAGAATTCAAGGAAGCTGGCAACGAAGTTGTGTTCTTGTCCTGCCCCCGCGACAATGCAGAAGTTCTTGACTTCGCAGCATTGCGCAAAAACCTCACCGCAGTTCATGCAGCAATTGAAGCTGGTAAGATTAAAGCTGCAGCAGCAGTTAAGGACGGCGGTATCGCTGCTCTCGTAACTACTATGTGCTTGGGTAACCAATTAGGCTTTGAATTTATTAAACCCTTCCGCGATACTGATAGCCTCTTTACCTTGCAACCGGGCGGCATGGTGCTCGAACTGGCAAAAGGCGTAGAACCGGAAGAAATTTTCGACGGTTTGGAATATATGCTCCTCGGTCACACTACTGCAGAAGGTGGCGTGGCAATCAACGATGCGGTAATCAGTGAAGCAGAAGCAAAAGGTGCTTATATGGAAACTCTCCAAGGTATCTTCCCCTATAAACTGGCTGATACCGAAGCTCCTGCTGATATCGCTCAACCCCTTTACAAAGCAGAACTGCCCTTGACCGCACCCATTACCATTGCTAAACCCCGCGTATTCATTCCCGTATTCCCCGGTATTAACTGCGAATACGATAGTGCGCGTGCCTTCGAAGCTGCCGGTGCAATTGCGGAAACTTTTGTAGTACGCAACCTTACTGCTCAAGCAATCGAAGAATCTGTTGAAAAAATGGTTCAATACATCAACAACGCTAATATCGTGATGATTCCCGGTGGCTTTAGTGCAGGCGACGAACCGGACGGCAGTGGTAAATTCATTGCAACCATGCTCCGTAACCCGCGCATTAAAGAAGCAGTTAGCAATTTGCTCAACAACCGCGACGGTTTGATGCTTGGTATCTGCAACGGCTTCCAAGCTTTGATTAAACTGGGTCTTGTTCCTTACGGTGAAATCCGCGATATGGAAGAAGCTTCTCCCACCTTGACCTTCAACAACATTGGTCGTCACATTTCTCAAATCGTTACCACCAAAGTTGTTTCCAATAAATCTCCTTGGCTGGCAATGTGCGAACCTGGCGATGAACACGCAATCGCTGTTTCTCATGGCGAAGGTCGCTTCTATGCACCGGAAAGCACCATTAAAGAATTGTTTGCTAACGGTCAAGTTGCAACCCAATATGTGGATGCAGCAGGTAACCCGACTATGAATATGCCTTGCAATCCCAACGGCAGCTTGTATGCTATCGAAGGCATCACCAGCCCGGATGGTCGTGTGCTTGGTAAAATGGGTCACACCGAACGCTTCACTGATGGTTTGTTCCGTAACATCTATGGCAACAAAGACCAAATGCTGTTCAAATCCGGCGTAAATTATTTTAAATAAAATACTGTAAAATTCTAAGAGACTCTGTAAAAAAATACAGGGTCTCTTTTTTACTTTTCTTCAAAAATAAAAAGAGGAAAATTGACAATGATGTAGAAATTAAATTAGGATAAAGTATGTTCATTTGGGAGGTAATGCAAGTGACAGAAACTAGTAAATTTAAACGTGTAGTTTTGAAATTAAGCGGCGAAGCATTAGCCGGTGAAAAAGGATTCGGTATTGATCCTGAAGTAGTTTATTCCTTGGCTGCTCAAATTAAAGAAGTTGTTGCTACCGGTATTGAGGTTGCTGTTGTAAATGGTGGCGGTAATATTTGGCGTGGCATCAGTGGCAGCAACAAGGGTATGGATCGTGCTACTGCTGACTATATGGGTATGTTGGCAACTGTAATTAACTCTTTGGCATTGCAGGATGCTCTGGAAAATTTGGGCGTGCCCACCCGCGTACAAACTGCTATTGAAATGCGTCAAATCGCTGAAACTTATATTCGTCGTCGTGCTATTCGTCATATGGAGAAGGCTCGTGTAGTAATCTTTGCTGCTGGTACCGGTAACCCCTACTTCTCCACTGATACTACCGCTGCTTTGCGTGCTGCAGAAATTGAAGCGGATGCAATCCTGATGGCGAAAAAAGGTGTTGATGGCGTTTATGACTGTGATCCTGCCAAAAATCCCAATGCTGTTATGTTTGATGAATTGGAATACATTGAAGTTATCCAACGTAAGTTGAGCGTAATGGATTCCACTGCCATCAGTCTGTGCATGGACAACAATATTCCCATCGTTGTATTTAATATTGATAAACCGGGTAACATTTTGCGGGCAGCTTCCGGCGAAAAAATTGGTACCCTGGTAGGAGGTAAATAATTTATGGCAACTGTAAAAGAGATTATCACTAATGCTGATACCAAGATGCACAAGTCCGTTGATGCGTTGCGTGTTGATTTGGCAAGCTTGCGCGCTGGTCGTGCTACTCCTTCCTTGCTGGAAAAGGTAACTGTTGATTACTATGGTGCTCCCACTCCGGTAACTCAAGTAGCAAGTGTTTCCGTTCCCGAACCTCGTATGATCGTTATCCAACCTTGGGAAAGAAACATGATTAAAGAAATTGAAAAAGCTATTATGAAATCTGATTTGGGCTTGAACCCCAACAGTGATGGCGTTTGCATCCGTCTGAACCTTCCCCAATTGACAGAAGAACGTCGTAAAGAATTGGTTAAAGTTGTTCACAAAAAAGCAGAAGAGTTCCGCGTAGTAGTGCGTAACCTGCGTCGTGATGCTAACGATGCTATTAAGAAAGCAGAAAAAGCTAAGGAAATCACCGAAGACGAATCCAAGAAGGGCGTTGACGATGTACAAAAGCTGACTGATAAAGTTATCAAGGAAATTGATGGCGTAGCAGCTAATAAAGAAAAGGAAGTTATGGAAATCTGATGCAGGTTCCCAATGTTTTGGCACTGCCTTTGGATGAAGCCATTAAACGCTTGGAAGCGGTGGGCGCGCAGTACGAGGTCAAGGTACTGCTGCCTCCCCGCGACAGCGAGGCTGATTTCGTAGGTAAAGAGGTGCGTAAATATGTAGTTAGGCAACAAGCTTTGCCTGATGATAAAGTAGTTCTTACCATCGTGTATAGATAAAAACGAGAGGAGGTGCAAAGGTTATGGCATTGAAAATCGATAAAGAAGCTTGCATCGGTTGTGGTACTTGTGCAGCTACCTGCCCCGTTGGTGCAATCAACGAAGTGGACGGTAAATACGAAATCGGTGAAGAGTGCGTAGAATGTGGTGCTTGCGCAGCAGCTTGCCCCGTTGGTGCAATCGAATAATATCATCGAATAAATATCAAAATTCAGAAGGGCGGCCTCCACTGAGGAGGCTTGCCTATTTATTATTTTTTATGATTCTCTAGCGAAAGGCTGGATGCTTATGTTTAAAGGTTTGTTTCAAACCAAAAAGAAAACTCCTAGGGTAGAGCTTGCCTTAGATTTAACTGATATTGATTTAAACAATGTACCTAAACATATTGCGATTATTATGGATGGTAATGGTCGTTGGGCAAAGGCTCAAGGAAAGGTACGCACTTTTGGTCATCAGGCTGGTGCAGAAACTTTAAAGACCATTGTTAGGGCAGCAGATAAGCTGGGCGTGAAGGTTATTAGTGCCTACGCTTTTTCTACAGAAAACTGGAAACGTCCTGTGACGGAGGTTAACTTCATCATGGAACTGCTATCCCGTTATCTGACTAGTGAGATTGAAGAATTTAACGAGAATAATGTGCAAGTGCGCTTCATTGGTTCTCGGGAAGGCTTACCGGAAATTGTTAAAGAAAAGATGGATAATGCTATCGAAGCTACCAAAAACAATACCGGTATTATTTTGAATTTGGCAATAAACTACGGCGGTCAAGCAGAAATTTTGCACGCGGTTAAGGAAATCGCTGCGGAAGTTGAAGCTGGTAATTTACGCGTAGAAGATATAACTAATAATATTTTTGAAGGTCATTTATATACTAAGGGATTGCCTGCGCCGGACTTACTTATTCGTCCTGGTGGAGATTTGCGTATCAGCAACTTTTTGCTGTGGCAGATTGCTTATGCGGAAATCTGGACTACGGATGTGTACTGGCCAGATTTTTCGCCGGAACATTTATTGCAGGCGATTGCTGCTTACCAAGGGCGTGAGCGTCGCTTTGGCGGTTTAGTAAATAAAAAATAAGCGGGTGTAAAGATGTTAACACGAATTATTACCGGTGCTATCGGCGCTGTTGCTGCCGTTGGCATCATCACCACTGGTGGCTGGGTATTTTCCTTGGCAGTGTTCCTGCTGAGTGCCATCGGTTGGTACGAATATCATCAAATTGCTGCGGCGAAGGGCAAGAATGTTTATTACCTTACCTCCGGTTTAGGTAGCCTGCTCATCAGCGGCTTTGCGGCTTTTGCTTACCATGCAGAGATTGAAGAGCTGTTCGTCATGGCGTTTATGGCTATGTTCACAGCACTGTTCTTTATTTTTAATGCTATTGAAGGCTTGGTGCGTCATTGTCAATGTGGCGAAAGTGATTGGGCAAGCAATACTGCCTTATCCATTTGGGGTATGGTTTATTGTGGCGTGCTGTTCTCTCATGTAATTTTGTTGCGTTCCCTGTATCTTAGCCCCCATATTGATTTAGGCTTTAGAGTATTCCACTTTGGCGAGCTTGCTTTATGGATGGTGCTGATTGGTACTTGGGCAAGCGATATCTTCGCTTATTTTGTAGGACGATTCTGCGGTAAGACTCCTTTCTGCAGCGTTAGCCCGAAGAAAACTTTTGAAGGCGCAGTGGGTGGCTTTGTTGGCTGCTTCATAGTTGTTTTGGCAATGAGCATTGTGTGCTTGGGCATTCCCCTGTGGCAGGGTGTGGTGTTGGGCTTGGCAATTGCCTTCTTTGCACCTGTGGGCGATTTGGTAGAATCTATTTTGAAACGTTCCTTTGACGTGAAGGATTCCGGCAAACTGTTCCCCGGTCATGGCGGTGTACTTGACCGTTTTGACAGCTTGCTCTTTACCGCTCCTGTAACATATTATTTGTTCCTGATTTTTACTTTGTTTTAAGGTGATATATAATGAAGAATATTTCCCTGCTTGGCAGTACCGGTTCCATTGGTAAACAAACCTTGGAGGTTGCTGCTGCCAATCCTGATAAAATGAAGATTCGTGTGTTGGCTGCTCATACCAGCGACACAGTTTTGGAAGAGCAGATTCGTGCCTTTGAGCCGGATTTTGCGGTGCTTTCCGATAAAGAGGCTGCTGCCCGTCTGGCGGCACGTTACCATGGCAAAACAGAAATCCTCGCCGGCGAAGAAGGCCTGTTGGCAGCTGCAACCTACAGTGAGGTTGATACAGTGCTGGCTTCCATGGTTGGTTACGCAGGCTTACGTCCTACCATGGCGGCGATTAACTGCGGTAAGAACATTGCCCTCGCCAATAAGGAAACCTTGGTGGCAGCAGGCAGCTTGGTTATGGAGGCTGTTGCTAAAAACAATGTAAGCCTTACCCCTGTGGACAGTGAGCACAGTGCAATTTTCCAAGCGTTGCAAGGGGGCAAGGAAGAGGAGGTTAAACGCCTTTTGATTACTGCCAGCGGTGGGCCCTTCCGCGGAAAGAAGCGTAGCGAACTGGAAAGTGTTACCTTAGCTCAATGCTTGAACCATCCCAACTGGAGCATGGGCAAAAAAATTACAGTGGATTCTTCCACTCTTGCCAATAAGGGCTTGGAGGTTATCGAAGCACATTGGCTCTTTAATATGCCTTATGAAAAGATTGATGTAGTAGTACATCCCCAAAGTATTATCCACTCTTTAGTAGAGTTCTGTGATGGTAGCGTTATCGCTCAATTAGGCGAGCCTGATATGCGTTTGCCCATCCAGTATGCTTTAAGCTATCCCTGTCGTTATCACAAGGCTTTTGACCAGCTGGATTTGATTAAGGCCGGCACCTTAACCTTTGAAGCACCTGACATGGAAGCTTTCCCGTCCTTGCGCATTGCCATTGACTGTGGTAAAGCAGGGGGCACCTTACCCTGCGTGTTCAACGCTGCCAATGAAGAAGCAGTGTATGCGTTCTTAGACAATAAGATTAAGTATTTAGATATACCCTATATTACGGAAAAGGTTGCCAGCTTGCACAAGAATATTACTGCTCCCTGCATTGAAGACATTGAACGTGCAGATGCAGAGGCTCGTGCGGCGGCGCATACCATTATTGAAGCTTTATAAATTTAGGGAGTTAGGAGGCAAAAATTGCTGACAATTTTAGCTGCTATCTTTGTGTTTGGCGTACTTGTTACGGTACACGAGCTGGGGCATTTCATCACTGCCAAGATGACAGGGATGAAGGTAGAAGAATTTGCTATTGGCTTTGGTCCTAATATTTACCAGCAAAAAGATGGCGATACACTTTATAGCTTGAGGGTGATTCCCTTGGGCGGTTATAATAAAATTGCGGGTATGGACCCGGAAGATCCTTGGGAGCCCAACAGCTTCAAGGCTAAGTCCATCCCGGCAAGAATGCTGGTAATCCTGGCAGGTTCCTTGATGAACTTTATTTTGCCTGTGATTTTATTTTCCGGCATCTTTATGATTGATGGGGTGGATAAACCCGTCGATAAGCCCATTCTTGGGGTTGTTGTAGAAAACAAGGCTGCTTATAACGCAGGCTTGCAGGTTGGCGACAAGATTTTGACTATTAACGGCGCTCCCATGCAATCTTGGAACGATGTGGTAACTACTCTGCGTGACAATGGCACTAAGGAAGTTACCCTGACCGCTGAGCGTGAGGGTACTGTAAATACATATAAAATGCTCCCTGAATATAATGAAGAATTAGGACGTCCCTTGATTGGTATTTCTCCTAAATTCGTTAAGGAGCGTTTGGGTGTAGTTGATTCCATTAAATTGGGCTTTACTTCCACCCAAAAGGTTATTGTAATGATGGTGGAAGGCTTGCAGCGTATTATTACAGGCAAGGCTTCTGCTGAGGTTTCCGGTCCCATTGGCGTTGCCCAGATGGCAGGGCAGGTAGCGGCGGAAGGCTTGTTGCCCCTGTTAAACTTCGTTGCCTTCTTGAGCATTAACCTAGGCGTAATTAACCTGTTGCCTTTGCCGGCACTTGACGGTGGGCATTTTGTTCTGCTTTTGTACGAAGGCTTGCGTGGTAAGCCCTTGGGTGCAAAGGCGATGCAAAACATTCAGACAATTGGCATTGCCATCATTTTGGCAATTACAATTTTTTCTACATTTAAAGATATAACACGTTAAGAGGTGACTGAGCATGGAACGTAGAGTGACTCGCCAGCTGGAGGTTGGCAAGGTAAAGGTGGGTGGCAGTGCTCCCATTGCCGTTCAGTCCATGACAAATACTAAAACAAGCGACCCGGTGGCAACCCTGGAGCAAATCCGCAGGCTGGCAGAAGCAGGCTGTGACATTGTCCGTTGCGCCGTTCCCGACATGGCGGCTGCTGAAGGGTTAAAGACTATCGTCGCAGAAAGTCCCATTCCTGTAATCGCAGACATCCATTTTGATTACAAGCTTGCCCTTGCTGCCATTGAAGCCGGAGTTGATGGTTTGCGCCTGAACCCGGGGAACATTGGTGGTAACGATAGGGTGGCTGCTGTAGTGGAAGCTGCTAAGCAACGTAACATCCCCATTCGCATTGGTGTTAATGCCGGGTCCTTACCTAAGGACTTGCTGGAAAAATATGGGCATCCTACTCCGGAAGCCTTGGTGGAAGCCGCTTGGCGACACATCCGTATTCTGGAAGAGATGGACTATAAAAATATCAAGATTTCCTTGAAGGCACATGACGTACCCTTGACCTTGGCAGCTTATCGACTAATGGCGAGCCAATGCGACTACCCCTTGCACGTAGGCATTACGGAAGCAGGTACTGTCAACAGCGGTATTATTAAATCTGCGGTGGGTATTGGTACCCTGCTGGCGGAAGGAATTGGCGATACCATTCGCGTTTCCCTGACCGGTGACCCGGTGCGTGAGGTGAAGGTTGGTTTTGAAATTTTAAAATCCCTCGGCTTGCGTGAATACGGTCCTACCTTGATTTCCTGTCCTACCTGCGGTCGTACCCAGATAAATTTGGAAAAATTAGCCCTAGAGGTTGAAAGACGTTTAGCAGAAATTAGCGAGCCAATCACCGTTGCAGTTATGGGCTGCGTGGTTAACGGACCCGGTGAAGCACGTGAGGCTGACGTTGGTATTGCCGGCGGTATAAATGAAGGCTTAATCTTCCGTAAGGGAGAGGTCTTGAAAAAAGTTGCAGAAGCTGATATTATTGATGAGTTGTTCGCTGAAATTGAAAAAATTTTACTTGAGAGGAAGGTATTAAATAAATGAGAGTATCTAAAATGTTCGCACCCACCCTGCGTGAGGTTCCTGCTGAAGCAGAAGTAGTAAGCCACCAATTATTGTTGCGTGCTGGTTTTATGCGTAAATCCACCAATGGTATGTATAGCTACCTGCCTTTGGCTTGGCGCGTATTGAAAAAAATCGAAAACATCGTTCGTGAAGAAATGGACGCTGCCGGCGCACAAGAAATTATGATGCCCATCATGCAGCCTGCTGAAATCTGGCAAGAAAGTGGTCGCTGGGGTGCTTACGGTGCAGAGATGATTCGTCTGAAAGACCGTCATAACCGCGAATACTGCCTTGGTCCTACCCACGAAGAAATGGTAACCACCTTGATTAAAGGTGACGTGCGTTCTTATCGCCAATTGCCTATGAACGTATACCAAATTCAAGATAAATTCCGCGACGAACGTCGTCCCCGCTTTGGTTTGATGCGTAGCCGCGACTTCATTATGAAAGACGCATACTCCTTTGACCGCGATGAGGCTGGCTTGGATGTATCCTATAAATCTATGTATGACGCTTACACCAATGTGTTCAACCGTTGCGGTTTGACCTTCCGTCCTGTAGAAGCAGATAGCGGTGCCATCGGTGGTAGCGGTAGCCATGAATTTATGGTGCTTGCTGAAAGCGGTGAAGCTGAGATTGTTTACTGCACCCAATGTGACTATGCTGCTAACGTAGAGAAAGCAGAAATGCACGTAATTGAAGCTGCTGACGAAACTATGCTGGAAAAAGAAGCAGTTGAAACTCCTAACTGCAAAACCATTGCTGACGTTTGCGCTTTCTTGAATTTGCCTGTAGAAAAATCCGTAAAAGCTGTAGCTTACAAATCTGAAAAAGGCTTGATTCTGTGCTTTGTTCGTGGTGACCACGAGGTAAACGATGTTAAAGTAATCAATACCTGCGGTGTTCTGGAAGTGGAAATGGCTGACGAAAGCATGTTGGTAGAAGCTGGCACTTGTGGCGGTTACATGGGCCCTGTTGGCATTGACCCGGAAAAAATTATGGTGGTTGTTGACCATAGCGTAATGCAAATGCACAATTTCTGCTGCGGTGCTAATAAAGAAGGTTATCACCTTATCAATGTAAATCCCGGTCGCGACTTCACTCCGACCTATGTTGCTGATATCCGCCTGATTCAAGAAGGCGATCCCTGCCCGCACTGCGGTGGTGCTGTAAGCAAAGCTCGTGGCATCGAAGTTGGTCAAGTATTCAAGCTGTTCACCAAATACAGCGCTGCCATGAACTGCACCTTCTTGGACGAAAACGGTAAAGAAAATCCCATGGTTATGGGTTGCTACGGTATCGGTGTTAGCCGTACCATGGCTGCTTGCGTTGAACAAAACAATGATAAGGACGGCATGATTTGGCCTGTTGCCATCGCTCCTTACGAAGTTTTGGTAGTACCTGTAAATACTAAGGACGAAGCTTCCACTGCGAAAGCAGAAGAAATTTACGAAGTACTGAAAAAAGCTGGCGTTGAAGCTGTTATTGACGACCGCAACGAACGCCCCGGCGTTAAATTTAAAGATGCTGACTTGATTGGTTATCCCTTGCGTGTAGTTGTTGGCCCTAAAACTTTGGCAGAAGGCAACATTGAAGTTAAAGCACGTAAAACCGGTGAAGTAGTAATGCTGCCTGTTGAAGGCGATTATATTGCAAGCATTAAAGAGATGCTGGCTAAACTGTAAGAGGTAAAAGATGTTTGATATTCCTTGGGTGTCCCAGTTGGAATTGACCATGGTGCTACGTTTGATAGTAGCTGCTATCTTAGGTGGTATCGTGGGTATGGAACGTGGTAGTGGCGACAGACCTGCAGGTTTCAGAACACATATTCTGGTATGTGTAGGCTCTGCGCTATTCATGCTGGTTTCCATATACGGTTTCGATGATATTGCACCTGTTACCACTGTAATTGAAAATGATATTGGTACTCGCCGCGATACTGCGCGTATTGCTGCACAGGTTGTAAGCGGCATAGGCTTCTTAGGTGCTGGTACCATTTTGCACGAGGGCCTGACCATTAAAGGGCTTACCACTGCTGCCAGCTTATGGATTGTTTCCGCAATTGGCTTGGCAGTGGGGAGTGGTATGTATTTATTAAGTACTGCTGCTACTATTTTAACCTTGGTTACTCTGGTTACCTTTCATAACTGGGAAAAACGTTTCGCAGGTACCCGTAGTGAACGTCGCTTTATTCGTGTTATTACGGATAATATACCCGGTGTTATTACAGACGTTACCGGATTCCTGGCAGATGCCGGAATCAAGGTTAAGACTCTGAATGTTAAGTCCGACAATAAAAATGATAATATCATCTTAGAATTATACTTGAAGATTAACAAGGGCAGCGATATTACTAAAGTTGCCAGCGGCATTCAAGATATTGATGGCGTTATTGCCGTAGAGAATGCCAAATAGTCAGTTATAAGGAAAGGACACGTTCATGCAAGCAAAATATTGCATTATGCCTGACAAAGAGAAATTTTTTGCCTTCTTGTCCGGACTGTCTTTTTCGCAAGCCGAGCTAATGCAGCTGCGAATGCTTAACATAAAGCAGATTTGTATTGATGAATCGGTCAGCTTATGGGAAATACACTATGAGTGTGTTGCTCACCTTACTAGTGGCTTAATACAAGCGGCGGCCGAAAAGTTGGCTGCCGCTTTTTCTTTGCGCAAGGTTGTTTTCATCAATGAAGATAACAAGACATATCAGGTGGAAATGCAGGAGGCAAGCTCTATTCCTGAAGTAGAGTTTACAGATTGCGGTGGTATGCCTAGCTATGATGATGTTCCTTTGCCTGAAGAACCGCCCGATATCCAGATTGGTGAGGATACTCCACCGGAGCCTTCCTGTGTGGCGGAGGATGAAGGCTACGAGCAAGCTTATGAGCAAGCATATAATAGACTGTATGGAGAAAAGAAAGAGGACGGACACCTTTGGGGTAAAAAAATTAAGGGAAAGGTGCGCCCAATTGACAGTATAATTGAAGAAGAGAATAGAGTTGTTGTAGAAGGTGAGTTTGTAAAAACTCTCGACAAGGATGGTAAGCTAATCAATTTTAACGAAAGGGAATTGCGTACCGGCGATATTAATTTAACCTTTAACTTATGCGACGGTACGGGTGGACTTTTTGTTAAGACGCGCTTTAGTAACAGGGATGGTAATGATGCCAAGGCTGAATGCAAACAATTTACCAGTGCTTTGAAGCCGGGGATGCGCTTGCGTATCCAGGGTAATGTTGCGCCTGATCGTTTCGCTAATGATGAAATGACCTTGACTCCCGTAGGCATTATGAAAATAGATGTTCCTGAACGTACGGATAAAGCAGAAGTAAAGCGTGTAGAACTTCACTGCCATACTAAGATGAGTAAGATGGATGGCCTGACTCCGATGAAGGACTTGGTAAAGAAGGCAATAAAATGGGGGCATAAGGCTCTGGCAATTACAGACCATGGTGTTGTGCAGGCTTTCCCCTTTTGCTACGATGCTGCCAAGGATTCTGATTTGAAGCTTATTTTTGGTATGGAAGGCTATTTGATTAGCGACAGGGAAGACACCAATGACGAGCTTGACCAAGAGGTTGTCGAAACTAAAAAGAAAACTTCTCGTAATAAAATCAAGAGTAATCATATAATTATCTTGGCACGAAACGAAACAGGTTTGCGTAATCTGTATAAGCTGGTTTCCATAAGTCATCTTAGGTATCTCAATGGACGTCCTTTGCTGCCTCGTGAAGTTTTGGCAGAACATAGGGAAGGTCTGATTTTAGGTTCTGCCTGCGAGGCAGGGGAACTGTATCGTGCTATGATGGCAGGTGCCAGTGAAGAGGTGTTGGAGGAAATAGCTTCCTTCTATGATTATCTGGAGATTCAACCTACAGGTAACAATATGTTCTTGGTACATAAGAATATTTGTACTGAGGAAAAGATTGAAGAATATAACCGCCGTATTTATGAATTAGGCAAGCGTCTTGGCAAACTAACAGTTGCCACAGGTGACGTCCATTTCCTGAATCCGGAGGATGAAAAGTATCGCGCAATTTTACAGGCTCCTTGGCATAAAGAGGGAGAGGTTGAATACCAACCACCCTTGTACTATCGCACTACAGAAGAAATGTTGGCAGAATTTACCTACTTAGGTGAAGAGATTGCTTATGAGGTATGTGTTACTAATACTAATAAGATTGCTGATATGGTGGAACGTATTAAACCGGTTCCCGATACGGACCAATTGTATTCTCCTTCCATTCTCGGTGCGGAAGATGCGGTGCGTAACCTTACTTATACTAAGGCCTATGAGTGGTATGGCAATCCCTTGCCCCAATTGGTAGAAGACCGTTTGAAAATGGAGCTTGATTCCATCATTGGTAATGGCTTCTCCGTACTGTACTTCATTGCTCATAAATTAGTTAAGCATTCTCTTGACCGCGGATACCTAGTTGGCTCTCGTGGTAGTGTTGGCAGTTCTGTTGTTGCTACTATGTTGGATATTACTGAGGTAAATGCTTTGAAGCCACATTATCGTTGTGCCAATTGTAAACACAGCGAGTTTTTCTTGAACAATGAGGTGGATTCTGGATTTGATTTGCCGCCTAAGGCTTGTCCCAAGTGTGGAACAGACATGGTGCGTGATGGGCACGACATTCCCTTTGCCGTATTCTTAGGCTTCCATGGGGATAAGGTTCCGGATATTGACTTGAACTTTTCAGGGGGAATAGATCCTGATGATGCTCTTGCCATGTCCGACCAATCCGTTGCTCACAAATATACAGAAGAACTTTTTGGACGCGATAATGTATGTCGCGCAGGTACTATTGCCACTGTGGCGAACAAGACTGCCATTGGCTATATCTTAAAATATTTTGAAGGGAAGAATATCCATCCCCATCCGGCTCATATAGCTTCTTTGGTTGAGGGCTTGGCAGGAGTAAAGCGTACTACAGGTCAGCACCCTGGTGGCATTATGGTTGTGCCTCGTAATATGGATATTCACTATATAACTCCCATCAATCGTCCTGCTGATGATAAGGATGGAGATACTGTAACTACTCACTACGATTATCACAGCATTAATGACCGTCTGGTTAAGCTTGATATTCTTGGTCATGACGATCCGATGGTATTGAAAATGCTGGAAAAATATTTGCGTGAGGATACGGATCCCAACTTTGATCCGAAGCAGATTCCTGTAGGTGACGAAGAAACTCTGCGTATTTTCCAGAACACTACTTCTCTTGGCGTTACTCCGGAGCAAATTGGTAGTGAAGTTGGTACATTTGGTATTCCAGAATGTGGTACCTCCTTCGTACGACAGATGATTAAGGATGTACAACCGAAAAAGTTTAGCGAGATTGTCCGCGTTTCCGGTTATTCTCATGGTACGGATGTATGGCTGAACAACGCGCAGGATTTAATTAAAGAGGGCAAGCCCGTTGCGGAAACCATCTCTACTCGCGATGACATCATGACCCATTTGATTTCCAAGGGCGTTGAGCCAAGCCTTGCCTTTAAAACTATGGAGTACGTGCGTAAGGGGAAGGCTGCTAAAAGTGGCTTGGAACCTAAGATGAAAGAAGCAATGGAAGCTGTAAAGATTCCAGACTGGTACATTAAGTCCTGCGAAAGAGTGCAGTACCTTTTCCCGAAGGCTCATGCTGTTGCCTACGTTTTAATGGCATATCGTATTGCTTATTGTAAGGTGCATCATCCTAAGCATTTCTACGCTTCTTATTTTACAGTTCGTGCTACAGAATTTGATTATGCCCATGTGGCAAAAGGCTTACATTATGTCAAGAACTTTATTAAAAATGTGTACCTGCAAGGTTATAAAGCAAGTGCTTTGGATAAAGCAACTGCTACCTATTTAGAGCTTGCTAATGAAATGATGGAACGTGGTTATGAATTTGAAAAGATAGATTTATATAAATCCCATCCCACAAAATTCCTGATTACAGAAAAAGGCTTGCGACCACCTCTTGCATCTCTTAGTGGTGTAGGTAATAGTGTTGCATTAAACATTGCGGCAGCCCGCGACCCGGAAAGGCCTTTTATTTCCCGAGAGGATTTACGCTTGCGTGCCAATATAGGCAAAGCAGTGCTTGACCGTTTGACGGAAGTTGGCGTACTGGATGAGCTTCCCGAAAGTAATCAAATAGACCTGTTCTAAATTTTTAGCTACGTCTAAATTACAAATACATATTTAAAAGTTCAGGCATTCTAAAAAGCAAGAAGACCTCCCAAGAATTTTGGGAGGTCTTAATTTTTGAGAAGTTATTATTTTTTACAGCACTTCTTCGCGAATAAGCTTGTTCATCATTTTTTGTTTACCTAATACCCAGAGAAGGTCTCCTTTTTCAAAAGTGAGGGAGATGTTAGGATTAGTGATGACGTAAGCTCCACGCTCCAAACCAATAACAAGGGCACTCCAGTTCTCACGCAGGTTGGCTGCTTTGATGGACTTACCTAAAAGCGGGGAGTGATTGTCGATGGTGATCGCCAAGGAGAGGAATTGTAGTTCTGGTTCTTCCGCATGACTTTGAAGCATAAATTCACGCAAGCTGATGGGAGCATCCACAAGCTCTAAATCAATTTGCTTGCCTTCAACAGCAGCGTGGAACATTTTGAATTGGTCACTGGTACCAATGATGAGGAGGATGGAGCCGGATTCTAAAACATATTCGGCGCCAGGCATATCAACAACCTTATTGGCAGTGGTGACCTGCAAAATATTGCAACCGTAATTGGAACGGAAGTTAGTTTCCAGCAGTGTCTTACCGATGAACTTACTGCCATCTGCCAGTTTGTAACGTGCTAGCTGTAAATCTTCGTCAAACCAATTTTCAGGACAGCCCTGCTCGTCACAAATCTTCTCGCGATGTTTACGCATATGCTTTTCGTTAAGATTTACAAGGAAGCGAGATTCAATGCGCAGGTATTCGCTGAGTAGCCAGTCGGAGGAGTAGATGAGATACCCCAAGCCCATAACGGCAAGGATGGATACGATGTAGGGAAGCTGCATTAGGCTATGGAAGGCATACATCATGAAGCCGATGGCTATTACAATTTTAAAGAGAATCAGAATTAGCAGGGGTAAATGGTTGGAACGCTTCTTAAACCATAGGATGGAGAACAGTTCTTCGTTTTGGGTACGACTT
The DNA here is from genome assembly GCA_017452325.1 of Phascolarctobacterium sp. Lineage (GTDB taxonomy): Bacteria > Bacillota > Negativicutes > Acidaminococcales > Acidaminococcaceae > JAHHUH01. The sequence continues at coordinate 44,634 of JAFTMR010000107.1, forward strand.
GTCAGTACTACGCGCAAAATAGGAGACATGGCAAGCAGGGTTACTACGCCTGCGATTAAATTGCTATAGGGCAATGCCAAGGTGTTTTGCAAATAGGGGAGTAAATAATATTTGGCTCCTAGGGCGATAGCAAAGAGCAGGGTGCAGTAAATGAACATACGAGTAAAATAATCCTGTAATAGAGCGCTCCAGTCACTATCTTCTGATTCGTCGTCTTCATCTGTGTAACGTTCAAGCCATTGTAAAATTTTTACTGGAAGCAATTTGTTCATTGCTTTGTAGGCAGTATCCGCTGCCATGATGAAGAAGGGAGTGGTAAAAGTTGTTACAACAGAAACTGCAACGATGATGGGATAGAGGAAGTCACTGATAACACCAAGACTCATACCTAAGGAAGCGATAATAAAAGAGAATTCACCGATTTGTGCCAAGCTGAAACCACAGTGCAGGGAAATATTCAGGTTTTGTCCAGCTGCCAATACACCACCTGTGGAGAAGATAAGCTTACCGATGATGGTAACAACTACGAGAATGAAGATGGGCAGTGCGTATTCCAGAAGGAGAACCGGATCAACCAGCATACCAACGGATACAAAGAACACTGCGCCAAACAAGTCTTTAACAGGCTTGAAGAGATGCTCAATATGTTCAGCGTTGGGAGCTTCCGCAATTAAGGAACCCATGATGAAAGCACCAAGAGCTGCAGAGAAGCCCATATGAGTAGCCAGCACCACCATACCCAAGCACAAACCAATGGAAGCAACGATTAAGGTTTCGTCGTTCATCAGATCGTGTGCTTTTTTGAAGAAGGTGGGGATGAGATACATACCCATGACGAACCACAGTGTTAGGAAGAAAGCTAAGCGTCCCACACCCATAGCAAGCTCCATGGAAGAAATACCTGCTGCCGCCAGAGTGGAAAGCATAACCATCATAATAATACCGGCAATGTCTTCAACAATTAAAATACCAAAGACCATTTCTGTAAAGCGTTTGCCTTTGAGTTTTAAATCTTCAAAAGCTTTGATGATGATTGTTGTGGAACTCATTGCCAGCATACCGCCAAGGAAAATGCTGTCCATATGGCTCCATCCCAAAAGTGAGCCGGCAACGTAGCCCATACCAAGCATACCGCCAATTTCGACAGCTGTTGCTATGAAGGCAGTGTTACCCACGCTTTTTAGTTTGTAGAAACTGAACTCCAAACCCAAGGCAAACAGAAGAAAGATAACTCCAATTTCGGACCAGGCCTGAATATTGGCAGTATCCGTTACAGTGGGGAAAAAGTTGAAATGGGGACCGGTGATGAAGCCCGCAATGATGTAACCTAAAACAAGGGGTTGATTCAATTTTTTAAAAAGAATAGTTGTTACGCCTGCAACGAGCAAAATCATCGCCAAGTCCGTAACAATTGCTGGTAAGTGCGCCATGGTAAGCTCCTTTCGTGGAAATAATACTTATGGAAGTAATGCAGACAAAAAAGAAAAAATGATGTATAATATTATAGCTTGTATTTATTATACAGGCAATTTAGCTGGCAACAAACATGTAAAATGTGAAACTTATTAAAAATATAACGGAGGGTATTCCATGAACGAGAATTTAGTATTGATTAACGGCGAAATTATGCCGGAACACAAGGCGCTCATCGAAGCGAACGACCGCGGTCACAATTTTGGTGATGGTGTTTTTGAAATTGTACCTGTGTATAATGGTCGTGGCTTTGCGCTTCTGCCCCATATGAATAATCTGTTTGAATCTGTAATCCAAGCTAAGATTCCTGCTGTATATATGATTGAAGAGTTCGTTGAGTTCCATGAAGCTTTAATTCAGGCAACCGGCTTGAGCGAATGCAATATTTATACCCAAATCACTCGTGGTGCAGGCATGTATAACCTTGCTTTCCCGGAACAATGCGTTCCTACTCTGACTATGTTCGCTGTTCCTGTTGACCGCGAGGCTTTAGAAGCTAAACGTGCCAAGGGCGTAAACGTAATTACTGAAGAAGATGTACGTTGGGAACGTTGCGATATCAATACCCTGAACAGAATGCCGGAAGCAATGGCTCGTCAAAAAGCTTTTGTTGGTAACGCTTTTGACGCACTATTTGTTCGTGACGGCAAAATTACCGAGAGCACTGAATCCAGCTTTGTTATTTATAAGGATGGTATTCTCTGGACTCATCCGGAAGATAAGCATATCCACAAAAACATTACCCGCCGTTTACTTAAAGAGCGTTTGGCTGTAGACCTTGGTCTCCAAGTTGTGGAACGTGCCTTCGATAAAGAATTTGCGTTGAAAGCAGAGGAAGCTTTCCTCTGTGGTCCGCGTTGTGAATTTATGCCTGTTACCAAAATTGACCGTAGCTTTATTGGAGACAAGCAACCGGGCGAAATCACCAAGAAGCTGCAAGAAGCATACAAGGCTTTCGTTGCTAGAGAATGCCCTGTAAAATAAAATGAAAACGAAAAAATTGGTCTTAGGGGCGCTGCTGGTTGCCATTGCAGTAATATTACAGGCAAGCAGATTAGTGCTCCCCTTACCGCCACTTTTAACTACCTTTATAATAGGTACATTAGTGAATATGATGTTGGTGCTGTGCGTCAGGCTGAATGGTTTTACTTCGGCAACGATTTTATCCGTCTTATTACCGCTCTTTGCCTATATGCAAGGGCAATTGCTGTTGCCACTCCTGATACCCGTAGTTGCATTAGGTAATATTCTGTTTGCTTTGGCGGTGAACGCTGTTGGCAGGGGAAGCTTATCCTATCTGTTGCCACCTGCGGTAAAGGCGTTAAGCATGTGCGCTACAGCCTATGTTGTAATTACTGTGTTAGGAATTGAAAGCGTCGCTGTACGGCAGGGAATACTTTTTGCCATGAGCGTACCGCAGCTTGTGACAGGTGTTACAGGCATCATTTGTGCTAACAAGCTAGAAAAAATGTTCTAGTAGTTTCTGGACTAATATTGTGTATTGAGGGAATGTTTCGTAAGGAACATTCCTTTTTTATCTTGAACCTTCCGTAATAAGGCATAAAATATGTTAGAATAGAAAGAAAAAGCTTTTGGAGGTCGCCATGTGTAAATTGTATTGCGTACCTTTGGGGTATAGTCCTCGTAATCTGTTTTACGAAAAATTACAAAGAGTTGGTTATGATAAAGGTGTTCTGGTTTTGCCAAGCCGTATTCTAATGCATCAGGCTCAGCGGGAAGCAAATGTTAGAACTATTGATATAGATTTTTTAGCCACAACTATTCTGAGTGATAATGGCTATTATGGTCTGCGCAAAATCAACAGACGTGGGCAAGAGCTGGTGATTAAGGATTTGGTAAAATTTTTGGCACAGCGTGATAAGCTGGAATACTTTGGTAGCCTGGCAGAAAAGCAAGGCCTTATTAAGGCGTTGACTTCTTTGGTTGGTCAGCTTTCCCGTAGTGGCGTAACGGAACTCCAAATTAGGGAAGCCTTTGAAAATTGGGGAAGAAGCGGCAACCAAGGGCAAAAGGATTTGGAAATTAGTCAGCTGTATGCTTTGTACCGCCAGTACTTACAGGATAATGGCTGGTTTGATTTAGAAGGTAAGTACCGTCTTGCCATTAAGGTTTTACAGGAAGAAAAAGTAAAACTGCGTTGGCAGGAAGTATGCTTGAGTGACTTCTTTACTTTTGATGCCTTGCAATTAGAATTTATCAAAGCATTAAGCAGGCATACCAATGTTTCCGTTGGTATGATGTACGAGGGGAATCGTCCCGAAGTGTTTGCTGCTGTGGAAAACACTTACGGCGCGTTGATGAACTTCTGTGAATTGGAAAAGACTAGCCTGCCTGCTACTATGGCTCCTAAAAATGTACGCATCTGTCAATTTCCTGAGCGTGAGCTGGAGATGGCATGGGTGTTAACGGAGGTTAAGGCTTTGTTGCGGAGTGGGGTGGCTTCCAAGGATATTCTAGTAACCTTCCGCGATTTTGAAAATTATAATGGCTTGCGTAGATTGGCAGATGAATATGGCATACCTGTCTCCATTCCTCAAAGCTCTGCCTTGAATTTACAGCCCCTGTCCGAACTGATACTATTGCTTTTGGCGGCGAAGCCTGATAATCGCAAGGGAGCAGAAGCGTACTTTAAACTTTTAGGCTGTGGTATGAGCAAGCAGCTCTTTGATTTTGATGGTGAGGCTGCCAGTGCTTGGCGTCAGGAAAAATATTTTACCTCCCGCTCCCAAGTGCAGGTTAAATGTGCGGAAATATTTGACGTTGAAGCTAGTGGCTTGGCAATACTGAACGAAACTTTGGAAAAATTAAATACTACTGCCACTATTGGGGAATATACTGCTCTGGTAACAGAGCTGCTTAACGCCTTGGGCTTGGAGCAAAAATTGGGAGCCTTGCATAAAAAGGGTAGTATAGATTTTATTGGTTTAAAGGCTTGTTTGCAAAGCAAGCAGATACTTATAAATTGTTTGGAAAGCTTAACAGAGGATTACCAAAATTGTAATTTAGCTGACGAAAAACTTGGTCTGCAAGAATTTGCCGGTATTCTGTATGAGGCAATGCAGGATTATCAGGTTACATTAGTTGATGGTAGAGCCGGTGGAGTTCTGCTGACAGATGTGATTAAAGCTCAGGGGTTGCGTCATAAATATGTGTTCCTGCTGGGCTTGAGAGAGGGAGAGTTCCCCGCCGGCAATAATGAAAACTGGATTTATAACGACACAGAGCGGGGAGAGCTGGCATCCCTTGGTGTTGATATGCCAAATACAGCTTTGGCTTACGAGGAGGATGGGTACTTTTTTGCCAGCACCATTGCTCAAACAGAGGAAACTTTAGTGCTTACCTATCATGTGGATGATAAAGCAGGAGCTTCCTCCTATATTGGAGATGTGCAAAAACAATTTCCAGATGTGAAGCCAGAAGTGATTTTAACCAAAGAACCTGCTTCTTTAGGTGAAAGCTTTGCGCCGGGGCAGAAACTTAATTATTTCTGGTTATTAGAAAATTTACCTTTAGCAACTGCTTCAGCCGTTAATATTGATACAGTCCGTAAGCATTTTGAAGTTTATAACGGAGTTATCAACGACGTGGACTTACGTACAGAAGTGGAGAAGTGTGTAGGCAATGTATTCAGTGCTTCTTCCTTGGAACTTTATGCTCAATGTCCCTTTAGATTTTTGGGAGAACGAGTATGGAAGCAAAGCGGTTTCGTAGAAAAGGAAGAGTTGGGAGCACCTGCGGATGAAGGAAATATTTTACACGCTTGCTTGGCAAAATTCTTAGGCAAGCATTTACAGGAGAAGCTTCCTAAATATGAATTTGCTACACTGTGGGAAGAATTACAGCAGGATTTTGCAGAAGTATGTGCAGATTTTATCAATAAGGGCTGCTTGGAGATGAATGAGCTGTGGGCAGCGGAGCAAGCACGACTTTTAAATACTTTGCGTAAATGGCTACATTATGAATACCAATTACAGGAGCAGTGGGATTATATTCCCTGTGCTGTAGAATGGGACTTTAGCAGCAAGAATGGCAAGCCCCTGCGTTTGGCGACCAAGACTGGTAAGAATTTTGCTATCATGGGACGGATTGACCGTATCGATAAAAATGGGGAAAAGGTTTTTGTTACGGATTACAAATTGTCCAATACGCCAGCTGGTAGCGATTTGCCGGCGGGGATTGATTTGCAGTTGCCGGTGTATCTTCTGGCGGCAAATAAATTGTATGGTAAGGAAGTTGCCGGCGGTGGGTATCTGTCTTTAAAAAAGGCGGAAAGGAAGGCAACGGTTAAGCTTGATGCTGAGGAAGACTTCCCTTTCAACAAGAGAGCGACTGATTATTTTAAGGACGCTACTGATAGATGGCAAAGCTTTGTAGATTTTAGCCAGGAAGTTTTGGCAGATTATGTACATGGAATTTACGAGGGAGATTTTATGGTAGCGCCTAGGAAGGCGTGCAGTCCCTATTGCCCCTTAAAAGAAATCTGTCGTTTAGCTATTAGCGGGCAAGGAGGTGAAGCTGATGAGTAATTTTACCCCTCAACAATTACAGGCGATTACAACTATTGA
>JAFTMR010000108.1 GCA_017452325.1 Phascolarctobacterium sp.
AAATTATTTGCCAAACTACTTAAAATCACTTTTATTATAGCACTGTTGTCCCCCCCGTAAAGACACTTCGTTTGAGAATCTGCCCTAATTTTACCGTCTGCCCGAAGTGACTTACTATTGTTCGCAGTGGTACAATGTTCGTCATTTGGTAAGCCCTTGCTCTTTACGCCAGCTGTTTGCCACTGCATAAAGTACTCATAAAAATCTTTGCCCTAGGCAAGCACCAGCAATTCAAAAATATTGCAGTCTATTCCATCAGTACTCATCCAGATGGTTTCAATACCACCGCTATGCTTGCCATGCTCTAAAAGCCTTACCTGCCTTGAACTTACACCTGCCGCAGAAGCAAGCTGCTTTTGGGTAAGTCCTTTTCTGTTGCGTAATATTTTGATTGCTTCGCCCAACTCTCTAATTTTCAGGTTATAGTTTTTCATTTTGCTATACACCTCGCTACTTGTAATTGTATATTTAATTAAGACTTTTGACTATAAAAGGGATAAATTTATCCCTTTACAGAGTATGCGTTTGGACTATGTTTATAGTTAATATTTACTACTGTCTAAAGGTAATAGGAATAATATGGCAAAAGAAATAAAGGAGAAGAACGAGAAGAAGAAAACCAACAAAAGAAGAAGAGTAAGAAGAGGAAAAAAGAAAACTCACCCTATAACTTTACATCTGGACGCCAAAAGCGGAAGTTTATTTTTAAAAATTTTTTTAGAAACTGAGAAAACTAGCACTTTTTAAATTTTTTTGGAATTTTACTTCCGCTTTTTCTTTCTCATGTAAAGTTATATTACGAAAGGTGAAATTCAAACTGCAGACCATCTGCAAGACGGGTACGTTATTGAGCCTGCAGAAAAATTCTTCTATATGTGGTTCGATGCCATCCGCTTTGCCAAAGGAGCAAACTGGAAACAATGGGTCGTAGCGAAGCCAAAATAAAAACTCCCTTGCGGGAGTTTTAGTTTCTTGAAGTTTGTTATTCTAAAAATTGTTAGAAGTACTGGTAGTTACTACAAAGCCTAACAGCGCTTACAAGGATTTTTCTTCGTACAAAGCTTTAACAGTTGCGTCAACAAGCGCCCCAATACTGGAAACAGACTTCTCTTGAGGTAAACCGGAAGCATCATAACCCAAAGGAAGCTCAGTGCAGGCAGTCATAACCGGCAAATTACGTTCTGCCCAAAGCTCTTCCACCAGCTCTTTACAGAGAGCACCAGCTTCTGCCATCTGGTTAGCCTTTACAAAGTTGATAACCTGCTGAGATTTATCACTTTGTTCCTCATTGGGAATGTATAAGGTAAAATTATATTTTTCTGCAACCTTTTGGTAGATGCCGGTAGCGCGAGTGCCTTTGGTAGAAAGCATCCACGCACCTTCGGGAGAAAGACGTTGGGCTGCAAGTACAGTTTCCTCAACAATGTGCACCAGGGGAACGGGCAGTTCTTCCTTAAATTGGTCAATGAAGTAATGCGCAGTATTGCAAGGTACCGCCAGTACGTCCGCCCCCATCTCACACAGTTGCAGTAAATTCTTTTTCAGCTTGGGCAAGGGACTTTCCCCTGCCCCGAAGATGGCGGTGCTACGGTCAGGAGTTTCGCAGTCGCCAATCATATACACTACGGGATGCTCTTGGTCGATGGTAGCAGGGCACTTCACTGCCAGCTGACGCAGGAACTCTGCCGCTGCAGCAGGCCCCATACCGCCCAGCACACCTAATTTTTTACCATTCTTTACAAATTTAACTTCACTCATAATTCTTGCCTTCCTTTATTCGTTCCAGCCCTTACACAAATCTACCCAGCCTTGGCAGTTGCAGGAATATTTTTCTAATTCTTCCGGAGTAAGCTCAATAGCACTGTTGGAGCTGCCGCAAGCAGGGAAAAATGTGGTAAAGCGTTTCAGGGAAACGTCCAAGTAAACCTTAACGCCCTCGTTAATACCAAAGGGGCACACGCCGCCAATGGCATGACCAATCATGGGCTCCACTTCTTCCGCACTAAGCATCTTTGCCTTCACGCCAAAGAAGTGCTTGTATTTAGGGTTATCTATTTTGCTGTCACCAGCAGTAACGATCAGCACGCAAACGTCACCAACCTTGAAGGAAAGTGTCTTAGCGATACGCGCCGGCTCACAGCCTGCCGCTTGGGCAGCCAGCTCCACCGTTGCACTGGAGGTTGCAAATTCGATAACTCTATCTTCCATATCAAACTGTTTAAAATAAGCACGAACTTTCTCTATGGACAAGGAAATGCCTCCGTTCTATAAGTTGTTTTTAATTTTGACGAACTCTTGGGTAGTGGCAGTAACGTCCTCCGCACCTAGGATGGCACGCACAATGGCAATACCCTCTACGCCCACACTTAGTACGTCTTTGGCATTGCTCAGGTCAACGCCGCCAATGCCCACCATGGGAACCTGCACCGCACGTCGGATAGTAGCGAGACCATCCAAGCCCAACGCAGTTACTTTAGCCTTGGTAGTGGTAGCATACACTGCACCACAGCCTAAGTAGTCTGCCCCATCGTCAATAGCTTGCTGTGCTTCCACAGGGTTGTGAGCAGATACGCCAATGATGTAATCGTCACCCAAAACCTGACGCGCAATTTTACAGGGAATATCATCCTGCCCAATGTGCACACCTGCCGCACCCACTGCTACAGCAATATCCAGTCTATCGTCAATAATTAAAGGTACATTATATTTATCGCACAGCTTTTTCAGAGCAAGAGCTTCCTCGTACAGCTTGCCGCCTTCTGCATTCTTGTTGCGGTACTGCAATAAGGTTACCCCACCCTGCAAGGCTTCTTCGACAACAGGGAGAAGCTCCCTGCCTTTTAAAGCTATCTCATCTGTTACCAAATAAATACTATAATCTATCTTTGCTTTCATCTTAGTTTTGCCTTTCAGGATTCAGGTTAATTACATTCCACTTGGTAGTTACATGGTACACAGCGTCTACAAGACGTACTTTAAACATTCCGGGGCCATCCTTCTTTTCCAAAAAGTTTGCTGCCAGCTCTGCACTTTGCCCTATAACCACCACGCCTAAGGCAGCAGCAGTTAGCATATCCCTTGTTACCGCAGCACAGCAGGCGCACAAAGTAGAGGTCATACAGCCACTACCGGTAATATCTTCCAATAAGGGATGACCATTGTTAAGAACAATGCCCTGTTTACCATTACTAATGCTATCCACCGCACCGGTTACAGCAAAAACGCAGCCAAATTTTGCAGCAGCGTCCTTAGCAAGCTTCAAGCCCTCCCCTTGATTAGAGGGTTCAGTAATATTGTCCACCCCGTAGCCGTCAACTTCACCATTGAGCAGAGCTGCACATTCGCTAAAGTTGCCACGCACTATACTGATATACTTATTTTGCAAAAGCTTTAGAGCAAACTTCAAACGCATGGAAGAAGCCATAACCCCAACAGGGTCTAAGATTACAGGAATACCATCCTCCTTGGCAAGAGCGGCAGCCTTTTCCATGGCAATCATCTTATTGAAATTGATGGTTCCTAAATTCAGAACCAATGCGTCTGCACCGCTAACAATTTCTTCCACTTCCTCAGGGTCATCTGCCATAACGGGAGAAGCACCTGCGGCAAGGGCAATATCCGCACAGCTTTCTGCAGTAACATAATTTGTTATATGATGAACAACAGGCTTTTGTCTACGCAGCTTGTCAATAATCTCGCCAAATTGTACTTTTAAATCCATTATTCCAAAATGCCTGCCTTTCTGTACAAATCTACAAAGTGATGAGTGGGACCACAGCCACTACCAATTTCCAGGCTATATTTAATAGCTTCCGTAACATATGCTTTGGAAGCAGTAACAGCTTCCGCAAGGCTCAACCCCTTTGCCAAATTGGCAGCTAAGGAGCTGGACAAGGTGCAACCTGTCCCATGGGTGTTCTTAGTTTCAATACGTTCCCCTTGGAACCATTTTTCTACCTTGCCGTCAAAAAGCAAATCATCAGCACTGTCGTCCAGATGACCTCCTTTTACCAGTACAGCCTTGGCACCCAGTTCCAAAATCTTTTCCGCAACAGGACGCATTTCTTCTTTGGAAGTTACCTTCATTCCGGTAATGGCTTCTGCCTCCGGAAGATTAGGAGTAACCAAAGTTGCCAAAGGCAAAAGCTCCTTAATCAGGGTTGTACAAGCTTCCGGTGCCAACAAAGGGTAACCGCTTTTAGAAATCATTACCGGGTCAACAACAATAATCTCCGGTTTATACTTGCGTAAGCATTCGGCAATGGTTTCGATAATTTCCGGACGGGATACCATCCCAATCTTCACTGCGTCCACATGGATATCGTCAAAAACAGCTTCAATTTGCGCCTTGACAACCTGGCAGTCAATATCCTGCACCATGGTTACGCCACAGGTGTTTTGCGCGGTAACAGCAGTAATGACGCTCATACCAAAGGTTCCATGAGCAGAAAAGGTTTTCAAATCTGCTTGGATGCCTGCGCCACCGCTACTGTCGCTACCGGCAATTGTAAGTAAATTTTTCATAATTATTCCCTCTATTTGAAAAAGGCGAGCACTTGGCTCGCCTTTTATTTAGTTTTAAGCTAAAACACTTTTAACTTTATTGATTACGTTTTCCACAGTGAAGCCATATTTTTCCATCAGCAAATCACCAGGTGCGGAAGCGCCAAAGGTGGTAATACCGATAGCATTGTTTTCGTTACCGGTGTAACGGCTCCAGCCATAGGGAACGCCGGCTTCGATGGCAATCTTAGCAACGCCTGCGGGAAGCACTGCTTCTTTGTATTCTGCGCCTTGTTTTTCAAAAGCATCCCAGCTGGGCATGGATACTACGCTAACGTCAATGCCTTCTTCTGCCAATTTAGCTTGTGCTTGAAGAGCGAGGTGTACTTCACTACCGGTACCGATAAGAATTGCTTTAGCTTCTGCTTTGGCAGGACTAAGTACATAAGCACCTTTGTAAGCGTTTTCGTGTACAACTTCTGCATAGTCGTGGAGCACAGGCAATTTTTGACGGCTCAGGAGCAAGCAGGTAGGTTGTTTCAGATTCAGGCAAGCTTGTTGCCAAGCAGTTGCGGTTTCCAGAGCATCAGCAGGACGAATTACGCTAACATTGGGAATGAGACGCAAGCCCATGGTAGTTTCGATGGGTTGATGAGTAGGACCATCTTCACCCAAGGCAATGCTATCATGAGTCAATACATAAATTACACGTTGACCCATCAAAGCGGACATACGAATTGCCGGACGCAGGAAGTCAGCGAATACGAGGAAGGTACCACCAAAGGGAATGAAACCGCCATGAAGAGCGATACCATTCATGATTACGCCCATTGCATGTTCACGTACACCATAGTGAATGTTGCGGCCAGCTTTATCTTCTTTGGAGAAGAAGCCTTCTGCCTTGATGATGGTTTTGTTGGAAGGACCAAGGTCAGCACTGCCGCCTACCAGTTCAGGCAATTGCATTGCCAGTTTTTGGATGATTTCGCCGGAAGCTTCGCGGGTTGCGGTTTTAGCAGTTTCCTTGAAGATATCTTCCAAAGCAGCAAGGTTAACCATGAATTTATCATCAATACGGTTATTCAATTCTTTAGCCAGTTCCGGATAAACTACTGCATAGTCTTCCAACAAAGTGTTCCATTGTTTTTGAGCTTCTGCGCAAGCAGGAAGTTTCGCCCCAAAGTGAGCAGTAACTTCTTCAGGAACATAGAACATTTTTTCCGGATCCCAGCCAGCTTTTTCTTTAGTTGCTTTCAATGCGTCAGCACCGAGAGGTTCGCCATGGCAGGAAGCATTGTCCTGTTTGGGGCTACCATAGCCAATGTGAGTGCGTACAATAATCAAGGAAGGATGTTCAGTATCTGCTTGTGCTTCTTTAATTGCAGCTTCCATAGCTTCAACATCTTCGGAGTCAGCTACACGCAGTACTTGCCAGCCATAAGCCTTGAAGCGGCCTTCAACATCTTCTGCGAAAGCAATGTCAGTGCTGCCTTCGATAGTGATTTTGTTATCGTCATATAAGTAAATCAATTTGCCAAGACCAAGGGTACCAGCCAAGGAAGCAGCTTCACAGGAAACACCTTCCATCAAATCGCCATCAGAGGTGATGCCGTAAGTATAATGGTCAACAACTGCAAAATCAGGTTTATTGTAGCGAGCAGCCAGCATAGCTTCTGCCATTGCAAAACCCACGCCCATAGCAAAGCCATGACCCAAGGGACCAGTAGAAGCATCTACGCCGGGAGTATGTCCGTTTTCCGGATGACCGGGAGTTTTGCTGCCCCATTGACGGAAGTTTTTAAGCTCTTCCATAGGCAGGTCATAACCAGCAACATGGAGCATAGCATACATCAAAGCACTGCCATGACCGGGAGAAAGAATAAAGCGGTCACGATTAAACCAGTTCGGGTCTGCGGGATTGTAGTTCATAAAACGATCCCAGATAGTATACATCAAGGGAGCTGTACCCAAAGGGAAACCGGGATGACCGGATTTAGCCTTTTCAACTTGGTCAGCTGCCAAAAAGCGCAAAGTATTTACACAAGCTTGGTCGATTGTTTGCATTGAGAAAAACCTCCAATACTGTACTATAATTCCCTATTATTATAACATTATCCCAACCGCAGTGCAAAGATTTTGCCACGGTTTTGTCATAAAAATAAGTAGTGTGTAAGATAAAATACAGCCTGCCACAGGACAGGCTGTACTAGGAATTTTTAATTATGCTTCTTTACGGTCAGCAATGATTTTTTCTGCCATTTTAGCGGGTACATCTTCGTAGTGGTCAAATTTCATTTCGAAGGTGCCCAAGCCTTGAGTCAACGCACGCAGGTCAACAGCATATTCGGAGATTTCAGCATAGGGAACTTGTGCAGTTACAACGCTCATGCCTTCTTCAACGGATTGCATACCCAAGATGCGACCACGTTTGGAGTTCAAGTCACCAATTACATCACCCATCATGGAATCAGCACAGGTTACTTCCAAATTGTAAATAGGTTCGAGAAGTACGGGTTTGGACATTTCCATAGCTTTCTTGAACGCAATGTTGGAAGCAGTTTTGAACGCCATTTCAGAGGAGTCAACAGTGTGGTAGGAACCATCAATCAAAGTAATGCGCATGTCAACTACAGGATAACCAGCGAGGATACCTTTTTCCATGGATTCACGCATACCTTTTTCAACTGCAGGGATGTATTGACGAGGAACAGCGCCACCGAAAATCTTATCAACGAATTCGAAGCCGCCTCCGGGGGGCAACGGTTCCATAGTAATCTTAACGTGACCATATTGACCATGACCACCGGATTGTTTCTTATGTTTACCTTCAACTTCTGCTCTACCACGGATGGTTTCACGATATTCGATGATGGGAGCTCTCAGGTCTGCTTCCACACCAAATTTACGTTGCATACGTTCCATAATGATTTCAATGTGTTGGTCGCCCATACCGGAAATCAAGGATTCTTTGGTTACAGGGTTTTTGGTAACGATAATGGTCGGGTCTTCGTCCATCAAACGGTTCAGAGCAGACATAATCTTGTCTTCGTCGCCTTTTTTCTTAGCATAGATTGCACGAGTGTACATGGGCAGCGGGAAAGCGATGGGCGGGAACTCAACATGAGCAGCATTTCTATCGCAGAGGGAGTCACCAGTGGAAGTGAATTGCAATTTAGCAACAACACCGATATCGCCAGCAACAACTTCTTTCATCGGAATTTGGGTTTTGCCGCGCATGGTAAAGATATTACCAATACGTTCTTCTTCTTCACGACGAGAGTTATAAACTACGCTATCGCTCTTAATGGAACCGGAGAATACACGGAAGAAGCTCAAACGACCTACGAAGGGGTCAGAGGTGGTTTTGAATACCAATGCGGACATAGGAGCGTTGGCATCGCGTACTTCTTCTTCGCCAGTTTCTTTATCCATAACGATAAAGTCATTCAAAATTGCAGGATAGGTAAAGTCAACAATTGCATTCATGCAACGGCCCAAGCCAATGTTTTTGTATGCACTGCCGCAAACCATCGGGAAGATAGTAGCTTGACGGATACCTTTAATGAGGCATTTCATGATTTCTTCGTCAGAAATGGTTTCGCCTTCCAGATAACGCATCATGCAATCATCGTCAGCTTCTACTGCTGCTTCAATCATTTTTTCACGAGCTTCTTCTGCAGCTGCTTTATATTCATCAGGAATTTCAATTTCGTCGGAGCCATTGTCATGAGCACGATATGCTTTCATTTTGAAGAGGTCAATCAAGCCTTCAAAGTTTTCAGCAGAGCCCAAGGGTAATTGCAGCGGCAATACGCATTTACCGAACTTGCCACGCAGATTATCGAGGATGCCGTCAAAGTCAGCATTTTCGCGGTCCATTTTATTTACAAAGATAATACGGGGAAGGTTTGCTTCTTCCGCAAGTTTCCAGCATTGTTCAGTACCAACTTGTACGCCGGAGGTAGCGCAAACTACAATCAAAGCACTGTCTACTGCTCTGAACGCGCCTTTAACTTCTGCTACGAAGTCAGCAAAACCCGGGGTATCGATAAAGTTAATTTTGGTATCGCGCCATTCTACAGGTGCAAGAGTAGCATTAACGGAAACTTTACGTTTAATTTCTTCCGGTTCGTAGTCAGTGGTGGTAGCACCGTCTTCAACTTTGCACATTCTGGAGATAGCACCGGAACGGTACAGTAATGCTTCGGTTACAGACGTAGTTCCTGCTCCACCGTGACCCACAATAGCCACGTTTCTAATTTTATCGCCAGTGTATTCTTTCATAAAAACTTCCCCCTTACGGTTCAAAATTTGATACATATACTATTCTATAATACCTAATAATCTCCTCTATTTTTACTAAAATTTTCGTGAAAACTTTTACAAAACTCCTTTGCTTCTTTTAAACTGTAATACTTTTAACACTTTTCCTGTGTTGACAAAATTCCCTGAGATGATTATAATAAGTAACGTAAATTCCCCGATAGTTCAGCCGGTAGAACGGCGGACTGTTAATCCGTATGTCGTAGGTTCGAGTCCTACTCGGGGAGCCAGTAACTTATCACCGATTGCTCAGGCAGTCGGTGTTTTTTATTTTGCAAATAAAACTAAAGGCAGACAAGCCAATGCTCATCTGCCCATAATACTACTTTTATTTTTTTATATGACGTGAAACCAAATACAAGGGTCTGTGCTTGATTTCTTCAAATATTCTTCCTATATATTCGCCCAGGATACCAATACCAACCAGCTGAATGCCACCTAGAAACAAAATGCTGACAGTTGTTGTTGCCCAACCCGGTACTGCATCCGAAGTAAAGCACCTAACATAAACAACATGTCCTAATAAGCCTAGGCTGCACAGCCCGCAAACTAGCCCAATATAAAACGCCCAACGTAATGGCAAATTAGAAAAGGCAGTGATGCCGTCCAAGGCAAAGTGTAACATCTTTCGCAGATTAAACTTAGAAGTACCGGCGAAACGAGGCGGTGCCACGAAATCAACCTTTGCTACCTTGAACCCAAGGGTACTCACCAGACCGCGAATAAAGCGGGCGCGTTCACGATACTGCTTAAAAGCATCTACAGCAATTCTATCCATGAGGCGGAAGTCGGAACCACCGGGAGTTATTTCCACCTTGGACAAAATATTTATCAGCTTGTAGTAGCCGGCAGAAGTAACCTTTTTGAAAACACCTGCATCCTCCGTAGAAAGGCGCTTGGTAATAACAATCTCGTTACCCTCCTCCCACAAGCGTAGCAGTTGAGGAACAACCTCGGGTGGATGCTGTAAATCTCCGTCCATAGTAATGACTGCATCACCCTCTGCATGGTCCAGACCACAAGTTAGCGCCATTTGATGACCATAATTGCGAGAAAGCAGATACGCTTCCACTCGCTGATCTTCTTGCGCCAGTTCACTTAATATTACAGCACTATTATCGTTAGAACCATCGTTGACAAAAACAATGCTATAATCGTAAGGCTCCTTATCTAAGACCTCAGTAATACGCTTATGAAATTCGCGCAGATTATCCTGCTCATTATAAACAGGCACTACAATAGCTATCTTTTTCAAATTCTACACCACGCTTCTTTAAATTGCTTAGCAGATTCCATTTCTGAAACCCTGGGAAAATAATCCAATCTCTAAGCAAAAGCTTCACCTTGTCATTGGAATGACCATATGGTCATCCCTATCGAAAAAAGCTGCCCACATGGAGCAGCTTTAGGTTGCAAATAATGAGTGTTCAATAAGCCGAGTTCTGTTCCGCAAAGCGGCGATAATCATTTATCTAGACTTACAGTTACCTGCAAGTTCAAGCGACACAACCCGGAAGGCTCAGCGGGCAACTTCATCCCTTCCCTATTTGGTCTTGCTC
>JAFTMR010000015.1 GCA_017452325.1 Phascolarctobacterium sp.
AGAGCTGCGGATGCAGTGTTGGACATAAATTGGGTCAAGCCTGCAGACAGTACGAACAGAACTGCGGTTACAACCAACGGAGACGGGGAGCCGCCCATCAGACCTACGGTCCATTCAGCGATGAGTTTACCAGCGCCAGTTTTGTCGATTGCGGTGGATACAGGCATCATACCTGCGAACAGGAAGATGGTTACCCAGTCGATGGATGCATAAGCTTGTTTTTCAGTCAAGCAGCCGGTCAGTACGCATACCAATGCGCCGATTACTGCTGCCATTTCCAGGGATACGCCTTTAACGCCGATAGCCATTACGAAAATAACTACTGCCAGGATAACGCCGGAAATGATTTGTTTGGTGCTGTCTTGAGAAGTTGCTTCAATTTCTTGTTCAATTTCTTGGTCAGCATCAAGTTCTGCTTTCGGAAGCAGGTATTTGCCGATGAACATCATGTAGAGCATACCAGCTACAGAGATAGGAATACCAATCCAAGCGAATTCGAAGAAGCCGAAGGATTCCAGACCAGCAGCATTCATAGCGCCTACCGCGATGATGTTAGGCGGAGTACCTACCATGGTGATGATACCACCCCAACCGCAAGCCAATGCCAAAGGCATCAATTGACGGGAAGCGGGGATTTTAGCAGCGGAGCAGATGCCCAGTGCTACAGGCAACAAGCATGCGCAAGTACCGGTGTTGGACAAGCAGGAAGACAACAGAGTACCTACTGTCATCAAGCCGAACATCAAACCAGTTTCGGAAGTGCCGCACATTTTAACAACGGAGTTACCAATTTTTTGAGCAAGACCGGTGTAGAACATGGAAGCACCTACAACGAACATACCACCAAATAATACTACGGTGGAGTTGGACAAGCCAGTGAATACTTGCTTAGCCGGAATGAAGCCTAACAGACCGCACGCAATTGCGCCGCCCATTGCAGTAATTGCCAAAGGAATAAGTTCGGTTACGAATAAAATTGCAACTACTGCCAACAGAATTAAACATTTAATTGCCGGGGACATATTTGTTCCTCCTTTATAAAATTTCATAAACAGCCTGTATGAAATTTTATTTCACACAACCATTTACGTTACTGAAATTCTATCATGGCAAATATGTGGCTTACGTTGCTTTCGCTACAACTATCCCTACTGTTCTGCTTCCAATACTTTATTTTTCTCAATCCTTTAATTATCTTTCTGTAAATTAACATCTTTAAGTATCTAAAATTTTAAAAACAGTAATACTATATTTTAAAAAATTAATACTATGTTAATAAAGTAAAGGCTGTTGCAAATCGGCGACCTTACGATTCACAACAGCCTTTATAAATTATCTGAAGGAGAATTTATTATAGCTAACATTTAAAAGCCTCATTGACCCGGGAAGAACGGCCAAACCATCGGAATAACAATGATTGACACGATAAAGGAAACTATTACCAAGGGGATACCACATTTTACATAATCCATAAATTTATAGCTGCCAGGACCAAGAACTAAGGTATTAGGAGGAGTGCCTACCGGAGTTGCAAAGGCACAAGAAGCAGCAACTGCAATTGCCATTACTACTGCTTTGGGGTCGGCACCGAGTTGTTTAGCGATCGCCAACCCTATGGGACAAAGAAGCGCTGCAGCAGCAGTATTAGACATGAACTGGGTTAAAGTGCAAGAAAGCATGAAGAGTACTGCAGTTACAACCATCGGAGAAGGAGTACCGCCCATCAAACCAACCGTCCAATTAGCAATCAGAGCTCCGGCACCAGTTTTATCCATAGATGTAGCAATAGGCATCATACCTGCAAACAAGAAGATAGTTACCCAGTCGATAGAACCATAAGCTTGCTTTTCAGTCAAGCAACCACTAAGTACGCACACGATAGCGCCAATTACAGCTGCCATTTCCAAAGAGATGCCCGGAATGCCAACTGCCATAGTAATTACTACTAATAATAAGATAACACCAGAAATCATTTGTTTAGAAGTAGATGTAGATCTAGCTTCAATTTCCTGCTCAATTTCTTGGTCAGCATCAAGTTCTGCTTTCGGCAATAGATATTTACCAATAAACATCATATAAAGCATACCAGCAATAGAAAGAGGAATACCAATCCAAGCAAATTCAAAGAATCCAAAGGTAGGTAATCCGGCAGCCTTCAAAGCACCAGTAGCAATGATATTGGGAGGAGTCCCCACCATAGTGATAACACCACCCCACCCGCAAGCAAACGCCAAAGGCATCAGCTGACGAGAAGCAGGAATCTTAGCTGCTGCACAAATACCTAATGCTACAGGTAACAAGCATGCACAAGTACCAGTATTAGACAAACAAGATGAAAGTAGAGTAGCAACCAACATCAATCCAAACATCAGACTAAGTTCACCTGTGCCACAAAATCTTACTACGGCAGTGCCCACCTTTTGTGCCAGTCCCGTGTAAAACATAGAGGCACCAACTACAAACATACCAGCAAACAAAACAACTGTGGAATCACTGAGACCGGAAAATACTGCTTTCGCGGGAATAAAGCCTAGTAACCCACAAGCAACTGCTCCACCCATAGCAGTTATAGCTAAAGGTATAAGTTCAGTAACAAAAAGAAGTGCAACAATTGCTAAAAGAATGAGACATTTTACAGCTTGGGACATAACGATACCTCCCTTATTAAATATAGAGCAGTATTTTAAACTTCACAAATTCTTCATTTTTGAGGTTTATCTCCTGCTGAGTTTATTCTAGCAAAAGTATTATTATACATTCGTTGCTAAAATCACATATTATTTAATGTTCACTCACTATTCAACAGCTAGCTACAGTCCTGACATTCTTCACTTTTACGTCACTTATTAAGTCATCATATCGACATAATTTTATGCATAAAAAAAGACCACACAATCGTGGTCCTTTTTGTAATAATTCAATCTAAAATTTCAAAGGTATTTTTCTCAAAAGCAATCATACCTTCATCACGCATTCTAGCAAGTTCCCTGGTAAGTGCACTACGATCAGCATCAAGATAATTGGCTAGATCAGTACGACTAAAAGGAATAATAAATCTTTTGGCACCTGCGTTAGCAGCTTCCTGCTCCAAATAAGCATAAATCTTTCCTCGCAAGGTTTTCTTGCACAGAATTTCTGTCTTCTCAATAAGCTTAGAGTTATTGTCAGCCAAAATAGAAACTATATTACACATCAACTTAGTATGTGCTTTAGAATTACTAGGAGTCTCTAAAATTCTACCGAAAGGAAGCATCAACACTTCACTATCACTAGCAGCAAAGTAACTCACAATACTACGATCATGACGACGCCCCAAATAACTCTCCGCAAAAACAGAACCTGAACCCAGATTAGCGATAATGGACTTATCACCCCAAATGTCTTCTTTTATCATCTGCACAGTACCATTGATAACAATGCACAAATTATCTACGCAATCACCTGCTAGCAGAATATAGTCAGACTTACGGAAACGCTTTACAAGCACATTAACTCTGCTTAAAACTTCACCTATCTCTTCAGTGTCAAGTCCCTCGAACAACGGCATACCAGTTAAGTTTTGCACAGAAATCCTTACATCCATATAATTCACCTACAATAAAAATTTTCATAGCCTTGCTATCTCTTGTACTTATTATTGCCCATAAAAATTTTCTTGTAAATATTTTGTAATTAAAGTAACCGTTAAGTAACTTTGTTGCGTAAGCAACATTTTATTCACTGCTTACAAAACTTTTTTAATTCTCTTCAATGAATTTTCTGCGTACTCTTCACTAAATCGCTAAATTAATTATTTATGAAGCTTTTGTAAATAAAATAAGCAGTTATTTTAAACTCGCCGTTGCTTTTGCAACACCTAAGTATTTTTATACAAGTTACAATTACGTTTAATAGCAAACGAGACATTTGCTTGGGGCATTAGTTAACCTCTAATGCAAAACTTTAGCCGGATATATGAAGTTCAGCATATATCCGGTATTTTTTTATAAAAACAAATTAAATTCGCCCCTATTTCTCCCCTCCTACTTATTGTTCAAGCGATTGACTTTAGTAGGAGGATTTTTCTTTATCTGGTAGCGGCACACAAGCACACACCCATACGCCCTGTTTTTCCTTGTTCCGCACGATAAGAACAGAATAGCCTGTAATTATCATTAGTACAAACCCCTGAAACCACTATGTTTTCAGCAGATACTCCGGCCTCTTTAAGCTGTTTGGAGTTCATTCCCCACAGGTCAAGCTGGTACTTACCATCACCCTTATCTAAGAAGAACTCTTCATAGCCTTTTGCCTGTTCTCGCACAACATCATCTACCTCGTAGCAACAGCTACCAATAGATGGTCCTATAGCTGCCAAAAGATGTTGTGGATTAGTACCAAAGGCTTCCACCATGGCAGCAACAGTTTTAAAAGTAATGTGCGCCACCGTACCACGCCATCCAGCATGTACCAGTCCTATAGCTCCAGTCTCAGTATCTGCCAATAACACAGGTACACAGTCAGCGTAAAAGAGTAATAAGGGAACATTAGGAATATTGGTAATCAGTGCATCGGTCTCCGAAACAGTAGTAGCAAAATCAAAGGCACCACTACCAATTAAATCTTCAGTAACCTGCACTACCTTGCTACCATGTATCTGTTGACAGGTAGTAAAGCAACTTGCCTCCACCCCTACAGCCTCTGCGAAGGCTTTGCGATTATGCAATACCATTTCCATATCATCGCCAACATGGAGAGCCAAATTCAGAGTGCCAGGAACAATTGCACTATCACCATGCAAGCGACAACTACAGGCGTGTATAAAGCCTGCCCTTTCTAGCGCAGGGAATATGCCGTACCATATATTATTTTTGTTTCTTATAACAAAGTCTTTCATACCTATAACCTTCAAAATACAGCTAGTACTTATTTGCAAACCCCACAACGCTTGCAATTATCAAAACACATGGGAGTAAACTTACCGCTCGTACTTTTTTCCAGCTCAGACGCAAGATACTGCTCTGTAAAGCCCATATCAAGATGGTTCCAAGGCAAAGCCTGTCCTACTTCCAATTCACGGCAAGCATAGTCCTCAATATTCACACCACGTTGCTTCAAAACAAACTTCAACGGGTCACCACTAACATGCGCTTCCAAAAGTGCTTCGCCAATTTGTCTATCACCACGGGCAAGCACTGCTTGCACAACGCTTTCCTTTAAAGATTCCGTAATAAGTTTAATGCGTTTTTCTTTCTTCAAACCGTCATTAAGCATTTTAAAACGACGTTTTAAAGTAGAAGGATTACACAAGGGAGACCATTGGTAAGGAGTAAAAGGTTTGGGCACAAATCCGTTGACGGAAATTACTAACTCACCTTTATTGCCAGCTCCATCCATTTTGGTACGAATGCGCTTAATCATCGCTAACATTTCTTCAATGTCAACGCCTTCTTCGCCAGGCAACCCTATCATATAATAAAGCTTAATATTTTTCATACCAGCAGCAGCCGCTAGCTCCATGGCATTATAAACATGTTCTTCCGTAATACCCTTGTTAATACTGTCACGCATACGCTTGCTGCCAGCTTCGGGAGCAACAGTCATAGTGCGCTGCCCACTTGCTGCAAGAGCCTGAGTCATCTGCTCATCCAAAGTATCTGCCCGCAAAGATGCTACAGAAAAGCTAACACCTTGGCTCACCAGCTCCGCAGTGAGCTCTTTAATTTGCGGATGATCGGACACAGCAGCACCCATCAAGCCAACCTTCTTGGTACGTTCCGGGCGCTTGGCAATATCCGCCAAAATATTTTCCAAGGCGCGAGGACGAGGCTTTCTAAAGCAATATCCTGCCATACAAAAACGACAATGACGACCACAACCACGCGCCACTTCTACAATGTACATATCTTCAAACTCCGTACCACTGGTTACGATGGCAGAAGTATGAGGATATGCATCAATATTTTTTACCCACTGACGAGTAATCTGAGCAGGTACACGCTCATCATGCACCATACCAACAAACTCATTTTCTTCATTATATTGGGGAGTATAATACTTAGGCACATACACCCCGGGAATATTTGCCAAATTCAGCAACTTTTCTTCCTTAGTAGTATCGGTGTAAATGGTATCCAAAATTTTTTGTACGGTTTCCTCGCCCTCGCCAATTACAAAAGCATCTGCTACCATTGCCAAAGGCTCCGGATTAAAGGTTGCACAAGGACCACCAATAATTACTAACGGTTCTTTCTCGTTACGCAACTCAGCACGCAATTTGATATTGCCCAACTCCATTACTGTCAGTAAATTATCATAATCCATTTCAAAAGAAAGCATAACAAAAATAACACTAAAGTCGGAAAGCTGACGCTGTGTTTCCACACTTAGCAAAGCAGTTCTAGTTTTTTGATGCTCCTTTAGCAAACTACTTTCAGGCAGGAAGAAGCGCTCGCAGGCACTATCGCCGCGAGCGTTAATCATTTGATAAAGAATGTGCATACCCAAATTAGACATACCCAAATGATAAACATTGGGATATACAAAGGCAACGGGATGACGCAACCCCGGTTGATAAACCTGGACGCCCCATTCATCAGCAATTTTTTGTTTTAAATCATCTTTAATTTTCCAGGACAAGGCTTTCCCTCTAATCTTTTCCTAATTTTTTCTCAAACAAATCTATAACTGTCTTTAAAATCTTCAGACGTGCGTAGTATTTATTATTACCTTCAACAATCGTCCAAGGAGCGTGTTCCGTATTAGTACGTACTAACATTTCATTTACTGCACCTTCGTAAGCATCCCATTTTTCTCGGTTCCGCCAATCCTCATCAGTAATCTTCCACGTTTTGTACGGATTTTCCTCACGCTCTTTAAAACGCCTATACTGCTCATCCTTGTCTATTTGTAGCCAGAACTTGGCAATAGCAATGCCATGCTCTGCCCATTGAGCTTCCATATCGTTAATTTCCTCATAGGCACGTCGCCATTCCCTTGCCGTAGCAAAGCCTTCCAGGCGCTCCACCATTACGCGCCCATACCAAGTTCTATCGAAAATAGCAACCGTACCCGGTCTAGGCAAACGAGTCCAAAAGCGCCATAAATAATGAAACTGCCTTTCTACCACATTGGGAGCAGCAATTGGATTTACATTAAACCCCAGAGGATCCAGCGCTGCCGTCAGGCGACGGATAGCACCGCCCTTTCCAGCAGCATCCCACCCCTCAAAACCAATGACAACCGGAATCTTGGCACGGAACATTTCAATTTGCAAGGTTGTTAGACGCTCCTGATACTTATCCAGCTTTTCCTTATACTCTTCCTTAGTAATATCCTTATCTAAAGCAAGCGTACTTAGAACATCATAGCTATTATTAGGATACACAGGTAATGCTTCTTCCACATTCTTGGTTTTTAATGCAGCTTCAATACCTTCTACGATGGCAGTAAAGATATCTATTTGCGCCTGACGACTATCGTTAGCACTAATTAAATGCCATGGTGCATTCACAGTATCAGTAGCAGCAAGCATCTTTTCATAACGTTCAAGAAACTCCTCATACCGACCTGTTTCGTCATAAGCAGGTGAAACTTCTCGCCATGCCTTACCCAAAGTTTTATAGTTCTTTGCTAAATTTTCCTTCTGCTTTTTTTCAGAGACGTGCAAGAAGAATTTTAACAAGATGTAATTATCATCAGTTAATTCTTTCTCAAAGGTGTTGATATGCTCAAAGGTAGTAGCATTCCATTTATGGGTTGCGTCCCTCAAAGACACTTCACACTCATTCTTCTGATAGTACCAGCTACGATGATAAACAGAAATATTCCCCTTAGCAGGCAAATGCTTCCAAAAATAATGGAAGAAAGGCATCTGACGTTCTTCCTCGGTTAAATGCACCACAGAATAAACATTAAAGCCACGCGCATCCATCTGCTGCATCATCTTATTGATGATTAAGCTACGGCGCGCTCCTCGCCAGCCTTCAAATACTAAAATCACCGGACGTTTTGCTTCGCGCGCCTTGCGTTGCACTAAGCCTAGGTGCACACCTAGATTTTCCATAATTCTATTGTATTCTTCCTTGGGTAATTTACCACTCAGCTTTAGGTTCTCTAACATCTTTACACCTTACTTTACTAGTACCATTCAGAAATCTTCACCATAAGGCTTTAAACTACGAGGCTTTTCTAAAATTTGTTCCATAATTAATCCCTGTACCAGCTTGGGATGAGTAAATCTTTTCTTGGGAGCATCATTATGTAAGGTTAAAGGCTTGGCAATAACCACAGGTTCTTCTGCCATAAATTGAGGCTCCGTATAAATTTTTCCCCTGTCATGTTGAAGTTCACAGTTATCAGTATGGATTTTATTTTGCTTTTTGCCTAGAACACGCTCAAACTCCTCTGCTAAATCGCGGTCACCTTTAACCTCGGAAGGATATTCATATCCTTCCGGTTCCTGCGGTTCAGGACCAGGCTGTCTACGCTTACCATTACTCATAAAAATTGTCAGCAGAAAGTTAAGAATAACAAAGGCAAAGATAATCCAAAAGAAACTGCTATTATCGCTTGTATAAAAGAACATAGCTGCCTCCTACTTAACCATTACTCCTTTTCGTTTACAGGACTAACCTCTGCAATAGTCTTGCGCATTTCAGTATCAGCATTGATGTTGTTCATACGATAGTAATCTATTACGCCCAAACGACCATTTTCCAAAGCATCTGCCAAAGCGGCGGGCACCTTCGCTTGTGCTTCTACAACTTTTGCCTGCATTTCTTGAGTGTAAGCTTTCATTTCTTGTTCTTTAGCAACTGCCATAGCACGACGTTCTTCTGCGCGAGCTTGAGCAATACGTTTATCTGCTTCCGCTTGGTCCGTCATCAAAGCAGCGCCAATGTTACGACCAACGTCCACGTCCGCAATGTCAATGGACAAAATTTCGAAGGCAGTACCTGCATCCAAACCTTTTTCCAAAACAGTCTTGGAAATGTAATCAGGATTTTCCAAAACATCAGTATGTTCTTTGGAAGAACCTACATTAGTAACAATACCTTCACCAACACGAGCTATAATAGTTGCTTCGCCCGCACCACCAACAAGTCTGTCTATATTAGCACGAACGGTTACACGAGCTTTAACCTTCAGCTCGATACCGTCTTTAGCAACTGCGGAAACTACAGGAGTTTCGATAACCTCTGGGTTAACGCTCATTTGCACTGCTTCTAATACATTACGACCTGCCAGATCGATTGCGCAGCCACGCTCAAAGCTTAAATCAATCTGCGCACGATGAGCTGCGATTAAGGCATCAATAACCCGGTCAACATTACCACCTGCCAAATAATGTGCTTCCAATTGGTCAACATTCACATCCAGGCCAGCCTTATTAGCCTTGATAAGGGGCAATACGATTTGTGCAGCAGGAACGCGACGCAGACGCATACCAATCAAATCCACGATACTCACGCTTACACCTGCAGCAATTGCCGAAATCCACAAACCTACGGGCACAAAATTCAAGAACACCATAACGCCAATGATGGTGGCTATCAAGGAGAAGCCACTACCAAAAACAAAATTTACTAACTCAAACATTTTCTTTCACTCCAATCTGTTTGTATAAAATTTTTATACCATTAGTATATCAAATATTAACCTCCGAAACAAAATAAAAATAACCGTGTCGGTAATCCAACACGGTTATAATTATTATTGCTACTTGAGTAGTTCACGAACCATGGCATTAATACGTTTGCCATCAGCACGACCTTTAGTCTTTGCCATCACCGCCGGCATTACCTTTCCCATATCCTTGGGACTAGTAGCACCAACTTCAGCTACAACCTCAGCAACGATAGCTTTAAGCTCGTCGTCACCAAGAGCTTCCGGAAGATATTTTTTGAGAATCTCAATCTCTTCCTTAGCTTGGGCAACCAACTCATCACGTCCAGCCTTTTGGAATTCTTCCAAAGAGTCTTGACGCATTTTAACCTCTTTCATCAAGACAGCAAGAACTTCATCATCGTTCAGTTCTTTTCTGTCATTGATTTCTACGTTCTTGATATTTGCACGAACCATACGAATTACATTGAGACGAAGTTTTCCGTTCTCTCTGTCCTTCATTGCTTCTTTCATATCAACAGTTAATTGGTCTTTTATAGACATAAAGTCCACCTCCAATTATCTGGTTTTACGTTTTCTAGCTGCTTCGGATTTTTTCTTACGGGCAACGCTCGGTTTTTCATAATGTTCGCGTTTTCTAACCTCAGAAAGAATACCAGCCTTTTGGGTTGCTCTTTTGAATCTGCGCAGTGCGCTGTCTAAAGTTTCGTTCTTGCCAACTTTAATTTCTGCCATCTGTTCTCCCTCCCTCCACACACTTAGGGAAGTGTATCTGCAATTTATTGTTATTTAGGCGCAATACACCTAAAAACACTTACTGAACAATTATACAAGAAATTTCAAGTTATGTCAACGAAATTTAGCATGGAGGCCAACCCAAAGCTTTGCCGCCAATTACATGGATATGAAGATGATTTACGGTTTGTCCTCCATCTTCACCAGTATTCATCACAACTCGGAAGCCTTTATCTGCAACACCTGTTTTTTCTGCAATCTCCTTAACTTTGCCAAGCATATAAGCCACCAAAGCAGGGTCAGCAGTAGTAACATTGGCAGTGTGTTCCTTGGGAAGCAGCAGTACATGTACGGGTGCAGCCGGAGCCACGTCATGAATGGCGATCATTTTATCGTCTTCATATACTTTATTGGAAGGAATGTCGCCTTTGATAATCTTGCAAAAAATACAATTCTCAGACATTGGTATTACCCCCTTAATATTCTTTATGAAAAAATTATTCTGCATGGTCTCTACAAATCCTGCCATACGTTAAATTATTTTACCAACTCGCCTACTAGGAAGTCCTCCTGCACGCCAACAATTTTCACTTTGGCAATTTCACCACACAAGCTTGCAGGAGCTTTGACGATTACACGCTGATAGCTACCTACCAAGCCTTCAATATGTTCATTATCTACAGGCTGCTCAAAAAGAACTTCACTTTCAGTCCCTACTTCCTTTTCCAAGCAGGCATGGAATAATATTTCGTCCAATTCTCCTAATTTAGCAGCACGTTCTTCTTTAACAGCTTCAATGATTTGATTGGGCATCTTTTCTGCCGGAGTCCCCTTGCGTTTAGAAAAGGGGAAGATGTGCATCTTAGCAAAGCCACAGCTTTCAGCAAAGCGCATGGTCTCAGCAAAATCTTCTTCCGTTTCTCCCGGGAAACCTACAATCACGTCAGTAGTAATGGCGATATCAGGCAGCTGCTCCTTGATATTGCGTAACAGTTCCGCATAACGGGCAGTATCGTAGGGGCGGTGCATTGCCTTTAAAATTTTGTCGCAACCGGATTGCAAAGGCAAATGCAAATGACGACACAGACGTTTATCTCTAGCCATCAACTCTACAATACGAGGGTCAACCTCTACAGATTCCAAGCTGCCCAAACGTAAACGCTTCAAACCATCTACACTCAAAGCCGCTTGTACTGCATCATACAAGGTTACAGCACCACCTTGCTCTTTGCCATAGCACCCCAAGTGAATACCAATGAGTACTACTTCCTTATAGCCTGCCGCTACCAGCTTGGTAACTTCTTCCTTAATATTATCAAGACTTCTACTACGCAAAGGTCCACGAGCATAGGGAATGATACAGTAAGTACAATATTGGTTGCAACCCTCTTGAATTTTCAGGAAGGCTCTGGTTTTATCAGTTTCAGTTCCCGCACCCAGCTCTTCAAATTTTGTATCAACGGTCATCTTCTGTACATTGTCCAAAATTTCCGTACGCTTTTCATTAAGTGCTAACTCTACCAATTCTACAATGCGTCCACGCTCTTGGTTGCCAATGATTACGTCCACCCCTTCGATAGCCTTTACCTCTTCAGGCGAAGTTTGAGGATAGCAGCCTGTAACCACAGTTAAGGACAGTGGATTGTGACGTACTGCACGATTAATTATTTGTCTGGATCTGCGTTGACCATTATTAGTAACAACACAAGTATTTATCAAATATACATCAGCAGCTTCGTTAAAAGGAACTACCTTATAGCCTGCTTGACGGAAAATTTCTTCCATACTGGCAGTATCTGCCTGATTAACCTTACAGCCCAAGGTATAAAATGCAATTTTCTTCATATAACTTTAGTCTCCTAAATCCCCTGTTTCATAAAAAATAGCAGACATTGCTACAAGCCCAGCGGTTTCTGCACGCAGAATACGACGTCCAAGGCTGACGGGTATTACCCCCGCCTCACGCGCCTTTGCCAATTCTGCTTCACTAATACCGCCTTCCGGACCAATAATGAGAAGCAAATCCTCCAACTGACCCGCTTCTCGCAGGGCAGTTTTCAAACTCATTCTATCTTCACATTCATAAGCGATAATCTTGGTTTTACAGTTATTGTTGGCAAGCATTTGGCTAACGGTTTGCACCTCTTGCACTTGCGGAATGATATCGCGCTTACTTTGCTTCGCCGCAGCTTCTGCAATTTTTTGCCAACGTCCTACTTTTTTATCTGCTTTAGCACCGTCAAGACGCACTACGGAATGTTCCATCGCCACAGGAACAACGCTATAAGCCCCAAGCTCCACCGCTTTTTGGATAATGAAGTCCATCTTCTCACCCTTTGCCAAACCTTGGGCAAGAGTAATCTTCACCGCAGGCTCATGACTTTCTGCAAGTTTTTCCAGACAACGAACGGCAACAGTACCTTCTGTAATGAAAGCAATCTCTGCTAAAGCACTTACTCCGTCGTCACTGACAATTTGCAGTTTATCACCTGGCTGCATTCGTAGTACCTTGCTAATATGCTTGGCATCCACGCCTGTAATAGTCATTTCTTCATTATATAATTGCGGTATAAAAAACCTATGCATCTATTTCACCTTACTCATCTGCATTACTACCCAGCCACCCTTTTCATCAACATGGTCCACCTGCATTCCAACCTCTTGAGCTGCTGCTTCAATATCACTACGTCTTTCGCTAATGATACCGCTTGCAAGGAAAATACCATCGTCTTCTAACTTGCCAGGAATATCCTTCAACAACATAATGATAATATCTGCAATGATATTAGCAATGATAATATCAGCCTTACCTTCAGTACCGTGAAGCAGATCGCCCTCCTGAACATCAATTTTATCGGTCAAGCCATTATCAGCAATATTTTCTTTAGCTACTCGTACAGCAACAGCGTCGATATCTACAGCCTTTACGGACTTAGCCCCCAACAGAGCTGCCGCAATAGCAAGAATACCGCTACCAGTACCAACATCAAAAACATGGTCATTCTTTGTTAAAATTTTCTCCAGACGTGCCATGCACATATTGGTAGTGTGATGGGTACCAGTGCCAAAAGCCATTCCCGGATCAATTTTTATTACATATTCCCCTTCTTTAGCCTCGTACTCTTCCCAGCTAGGCTTAATCACAAGGCTTTCTCCCACATGGGTAACGTGGAAGTACTGCTTCCATTCATTTGCCCAATCCACCTCCGACACAGTACGGAAGCAGGTGTTACCAAAGCGGAATTTTCCAATACGTTCTTCAATAACATTCAACCCGTCTTCAATTTGCGCCAAACGAGCTTGCAGTTTTTCATCGTCCGCGTAATAGGCACTAACGGTAACAATCTCCGTATTTTCTTGCTCAGGAATGTCGCACAGCTCCCAAGTCCCGCTATTACGCAAATCATTAATCAGCTGCGGGTCTTCAATGGCAACACCATGAGCTCCAACGCTTACTAAAATATCAGAAACTGCTTCTACAGCTTCGTGTGTTACTTGTACGTTTACTTCTATCCAATTCATTTGTTATTACTCCTATCCTACAAAACCGTTATAAGCACTGTCTTACTGTGTTAGAACTTCTCTTGCTTGCTCGAAGTACTACAACTGCACAAGCTTGTTCTTCGTTATACAGTACCTCTAATGCTTTTTTCAATACATTTACTTTTATAAGTATAGCACACGCACTTATGAAACGGCAAAAGAATTTATTGACTGTACTCTGATTTTAACATAGAATAATATTTGTATATATATGAAGCTTTTAAAAGAAAAGCTAAGGAGGAAAGTCATGCTTACCTTGGATAAAATCTACCACGCAGCCTTTGTTTTGAAGGATATCGCCCGCAAGACAGATTTAATCGCTGCTCCCCAACTTTGTGACGGCACACAATTATATTTAAAAACAGAAAACCTACAAGTAACCGGCAGCTTCAAAGTACGTGGAGCTTATTATAAAATTAGCCAACTCACCGAAGAAGAACGTGCTAAAGGAGTAATCGCCTGCAGTGCAGGCAACCATGCTCAAGGCGTCGCTCTTGCAGCAACTAAAATGGGTATTAAAAGCATCATCTGTATGCCTGATGGTGCCCCTATTATGAAAGTAGAAAATACTAAACGTCTTGGCGCAGAAGTACGTCTTGCCAAAGGCACATATGATGATGCCCACGATCTTGCAGTACAACTGCAGGAAGAAACTGGTATGACTTTCATCCATCCCTATGATGATGACTTGGTAATCGCCGGTCAAGGCAGCATTGGCTTGGAAATTTTAGAACAGCTCCCAGATGTAGAAGCAGTGATTGTTCCCATCGGCGGTGGCGGTCTCATCTCTGGTGTTGCCATTGCCATGAAAAGCTTACGTCCCGACATCAAAATTTACGGCGTACAGGCTGCAGGTGCTGCCAGCATGTTCAACGCCTTCAAAGCAAAATGCTACCAAACCTTAAACTGCGTTAGCACCTTTGCCGATGGCATCGCAGTTAAGACTCCTGGCGAAAACACCTTCAACATCATTGAAAAATATGTAGATGAAATCATCACTGTTAGCGAAGATGAGATTGCAGCGGCGATTCTTGCTCTTATTGAAAAACAAAAACTTATATCTGAGGGAGCAGGTGCAACACCGGTAGCAGCAGCTCTCTTCAACAAACTACCAATCCAAGGGAAAAAGGTAGTGTGCCTTGTTTCCGGCGGCAATATTGACGTTAATATTCTTTCCCGCGTCATCACCCGCGGTCAAGTTATGAGTGGTCGTAAGACTAACCTGATGATTGCATTGGAAGATAAACCTGGTCAGTTACTTCATGTAAGTGATATCGTTTCCAGCTGTGGCGCTAATGTAATCAGCGTTCACCATGACCGCAGTGATGCTAACATGGCAATTACCAGCTGTTTCTTGAAGTTGGGCTTGGAAACTCGTGACTTAGCACAAATCGAGCAAATCAAAAAGCGCCTTACCGAAGAAGGCTTTAACCTTGTAAGCGAAAGAGTATAAGAATAATTCTCTTTGTCTCTTATTGGGTAGTATTGTTATTATATTCATGTCATCCTCATCATAAGTCGCTCATGTAAATTGTTATGACAACATTCGTGACCATATGTTATTTTTCCTGTCCAGATAATAATTAGTTACATAGTAAAAAACAAGTCCTGTTCTGCATGAACAGGACTTGTTTTTTCTAAGACAATTTAATTTTTGTATATACTCATGGTCAGGACTCGTATATTTCCATTCTATAGAATGGAAAAGCTCTCATCTTCACCTGATTAAAATAAGAAAATGAGAAAGAGTAAGAAAAAACGTCCTATCTTTCTACCAATTTATAAATCAATGCGTTGCAGATGGCAGCAGCAACATTGCTACCGCCCTTACGACCGCGAGCTACGATGTAGGGCACGCCAGTCTGCATAATAATTTCCTTAGATTCAACAACATTGACAAAGCCAACAGGCACACCAATAACAAGCTCCGGTTTAATTTTTCCTTCCTTTACCAACTCGTCCAGACGCACAAGAGCAGTGGGAGCATTACCTACGGCAACGATAACAGGTCCTTCAATTTCGCAAGCTTTTTCCATACAAGCTGCTGCGCGAGTGGAGCCTGCCTCTTTAGCACGAGCAGCAACGTCAGTATCTGCCATGAAGCACACTGCCTTCGCCCCCAGCTTGTTCAAGCCCATTTTGTTAATACCCACGCAAGCCATATTAGTATCAGTAACAATGGTTGCGCCCTTCTTCAATGCTTCTAAAGCCTTTTCTACCACGCCATCGGAAAAGAGCAGAGTACGCGCATAATCAAAATCTGCAGAAGTATGAATAACACGCTTTACGATGTCAAGTTTTTCTGCATCAATCTTAACTTGTCCCAATTCTTCGCCAATGATTTCCATACTGCGCTTTTCAATATCTGCAGGCAAAACATTTTGTAATTCCATTTTCAACACTACCTTTCTATTCCAGTCCGCGCCATAATCCCTTTGTCCTTAGGGTGCTTGCGCTTGCAAATCTCAGAAATATAATCAGCCAGCTCTACTAATTCAGGAAAAGGGTTACGCCCAGTCATAACCACTTCCAATTCTTGGGGCTTGTTTCGCAGAAAATCTAAGAGTGCTTCCTTATCGAACACTCCCCTATCACAGGCGCCAACTACCTCGTCCAAAATCAGCAGGTCTATTTTTTCGTCCACACATTTCTTTTTGACAGTCTCAAACAGTGCTAAATGCTCCTTGGTAACCTGCGCCTTTTCTTCCGCATTCATCTGGAAGGTGAATTTAGGAGTTTCTTTGGCACGCATTACCTCGATGTTTGGCAGCAGAGCAAGACTGTTCAGTTCCCCTGTACGCCACGCCTTCAAAAATTGTACAAAAAGAACTTTATTACCATGACCGCAACAGCGCACTGCCAAGCCAAGGGAAGCAGTGGTCTTCCCCTTGCCGTCACCGCAGTAAATATGAATCAAGCCGCCGTCCTTCATTTACACACCAGCTTCCAAGATTGCGTAGATTTTTTCCATATCAAGATTCTTGCGAATGCTGTCTGCTAAGATATCATATTGTTGCTTTTTGTAATCAGCAAAGTTGATTATCTTGATGTCTTCCATTTTCAGACCCTTCTTCGCCAGCAAAGCCTCCACAATCTTAACAGCGATACCCTCGCAGTCAAAAATGCCATGCACATAGGTGCCATAAACATTCAGCTTGCCGTTTACTGTTTGAGCGCCTTCTGCCATCACATCACCAGTTTCGTGAATGGGTTTAATGCTAGTCAAAGAGTTTTCTTCATTAAATACATTGGTTACGCCGGAGTGAATCTCGTAACCTAACAAAGGCATACCGCTTAAATTAGCAAAGATGCCCTGTACTTCGCCAAACTTGCCTTCCATCTGGATGGTGCGTTTCTTTTCGATAAAGACGGTTTCCGCATCCAAAAGTCCCATGCCTGGCATATCGCCGCCATCTTCCACCCCCAGGGGGTCAGAAAGATTCTTACCTAAAATTTGATAACCACCGCAAATGCCAAAGACCACTGTTCCGTCGTTAGCTTTCTTCAAAATAGAAGCTTCCAAGCCGCTTTGACGTAACCATTTCAAATCGCCGATGGTGTTCTTGGTACCGGGGATAATAATCATATCCGGATTACCCAGTTCACGCACACTAGTCACATAGCGCAGGGATACACCTAGGATCAATTCAAATACGTTAAAGTCCGTATAGTTGGACATTCTAGGCAAACGTACTACAGCAATATCAATAAGCTTTACTTCGCTATGACCGCTGATGCGCTCGGAAAGACTGTCCTCATCTTCAATATCCACATGGAGCATTGGCAACACACCTACGATGGGCACGCCAGTTTTATCTTCAATCATCTTCAACCCAGGACGCAGAATTTCCACATCACCGCGGAACTTGTTGATGATAACCCCTTTGACCATGGCGCGTTCGTCCTCTTCCAAAAGCATTAGGGTTCCGTAAATAGAAGCAAAGACACCGCCCCTATCAATATCAGCCACCAAAAGTACGGGAGCCTTCGCCATCTTCGCCATACCCATATTGACGAAGTCATCTTTCTTGATGTTGATTTCCGCAGGACTACCTGCTCCTTCAATAACAATTACGTCAAAATCCGCATCTAATTTATTGTAGGCTTCCATTATCCTCGGGCGCAGAGTATGCTTCATTTTAAAATATTCCCCTGCACTCATAGTACCTATGGGTTCACCGTTAACAATGACTTGGGAGCCACTGTCACTGGTTGGCTTCAAAAGAATTGGGTTCATCAGCACACTGGGCTCGATCCCTGCGGCTTCTGCCTGCACCACTTGAGCACGCCCCATCTCTGCACCTTCTTTAGTTATGAAGGAATTAAGCGCCATATTTTGAGATTTAAAGGGTGCAACCTTTTTGCCATCTTGGTTAAACACACGGCACAAGCCTGCCGTTACCAAGCTTTTGCCTGCATTGGACATGGTACCCTGCACCATAATTACCTTTGCCATACTAATCACACTCTTTCGTTAAAAATTTTATAATCTCATTATAATTTTTTATTTTAATACTGCCAATGCTCCCATCCGTCCTAGCGGCAAGAACGGGTACTGCTCCCTCGTCATGCCTGCCTGTAACGGAACTGGTAACATGGTCGCCACAAATTACTATTTTTAAAGGGTCCTGCATACCATTAAGCACAGTACCTAAAAACTCCCTGTCAATACGCTCAATGAAAGCAACCTTTTCCAAGGCGTCACACCTGTGAGCAGCCTCGTCCGTTCCGTTAAAATGAGCAACTACAAAATCATATTGCTGTAATAATTTTACGGTAGCTTCCGCCTTGGCAGAAAGGTTAGTATCCACATCACCTGTAGCTCCTGCTGGCACAACCACTTCCATACCCAAAGCCTTGCCTATACCACAGACAATCTCTGCCTTACACACAGTACCGCCCCGTAATTTGTGAAGGTCATAAAATTGAGGCAAGGTTTGCCGCTCAGAAACTCCCCAGGGATAAAGGGTATAGTGCAAGCCATCGTGGGAAAACTTTTGCAGACGTAGCTCTGCTTCCTGCAAAAAATATTTTAGCACCAAGGAGCTTGCCTTTAAATCCGCAAGCAGTTCTGCCAAATGCTCCCCTACACTTTCGTGTGGGGGTTTTATTTTACAATCCATCACCTTACTTGCTTTGTCCAAGATGAGCAGGTTGCGATACTCCGATAAATGCACGAACTCAATGTCCGTAAAAATATCATCACAAATCAGCGCCGCCTCTTCCATTTGCCCTGCTGTTAGACCTGCACCATTAAACCCTGCCAAATAGCCTGCTTCATCCACCGCCACAAGATTACAGCGCAGGACCATTTCATACTCTGAAATATCCCTACCATTAGCCAACAGTTCCAGATAAGCGCGGTTCCTTGGCATATCCTCTTTGTCAACACCTAACAAACGCAGAATACAGCTGCAGCTTTCGGGAACCAGGTCATCCTCGCAGATGCTCAACATATTTAAGCTTCCCCGCTCTATGAGCCTGTCCATATGTAGATGTTTAGCTTTTTCAAAGGGAGTCCTTCCCTGCCAGGCGGCAAAGGAGTCATCTCCCAGTCCATCAATTATCATCAGTAAGGAGCGCATTTTTTCTTATACCCTTCATGGTTTTAATGAGACTACGGTTCAAGACTCGAGTCTTAACCGCAATCCGATAATAGCCTTCGCCAAGATTATGATAATTAGCGCAGGAGCGAATCAAATATCCCTGCTCCCGCATCAGTGCCACCAATTCCTTGGGCTGATCCAGCTTAAAGAAAATATAATTAGCCTCCGAGCCGTAGACCACCGCTCCTAAAAGTTGTAACTGCCTTAATAAATACTGTCGTTCCTCCCTAATAAGAAGAGCTGTTTCGTGCAGATATTCCTTTTCCATAAGAGCAGCCTTCCCCGCTGCCTGTGCCAATACGGAAACACTCCAGTCTTGCCCACACTCGTGTAAGAGTCTTTGTAATTCTGCATCCGCAGTTAAGCAGTAGCCAAGACGTATCCCGGGCATAGCGAAGGTTTTAGTAAAAGCTTTGAGGATAATTAGATTGGGGAACCGAAGTAATAAATCACGCATACTAAAGGATTTCTCTTCGTCTACAAAGTCCATAAAGCATTCGTCAATTAAAAGCCTTGCATTTACCTCAACACATTTATTAAGAATTTCTAAAAGTAGGCGACGGTTAGTCAACTGTCCCGTAGGATTATTGGGATTGCAGATAACTACTAAATCCGTATTAGGAGTAATGGCGCTCAAAATACTTTTACGCACCTTAAAATCATAACGTTCCTGCAGCTCATAATAATTTATTTTACAATCTACAGAGCGCAATGCCTTTTCATAATCTGCAAAGGTGGGAGCTAAAAGTAAAGCCTTGTGCGGCTTCAACGCTAATGCCAAACGAAACAGTACGTCTGCCGCACCATTACCAAAGAAAAGACAGTCCTCCTTTACGCCCAAATATGCTGCCGTTGCAGTTCGTAGCTCTCGACAGAAGGGGTCAGGATAGTTTATACAATTTTTTAGTGCGTTTTGCACAGCACGCTTCACGCCTGGAGGCAAACCCAGAGGGTTGATATTGGCAGAGAAATCTATTGGGGCCTTGCCCCCTGCAGTTACCTGACTGCTGTAAACATCTCCACCATGTTGGTATTTATACATAGCTTTCACCCTTCGTCATCCTACCGGAAAAATCCTTAATAAATAAATTAACGTAAACAAAATTAAACTCAACACTGCCGTCATATACAGCAGGTTGTTAGTGGTAGCAATGTCCTCTGCTTTTACAGGACGAATATCATCGCCTATGGTATCCTTGTGTACCCATTTGCCAAAATAGTAATGACCGCCACCCAATTGAATATTCAGAGCTCCCGCCGCAACAGATTCCGTCATGGCAGAGTTGGGACTTAAATGGTTGTATCTATCCCGATGAAAAATTTTCCAGGCATTCTTGGCATCAAGATTTAAGAAGTAGGCTGCCGCAATCATCACCAGTCCCGTAATGCGGGCGGGAATAAAATTGGCAACATCATCCAGCTTGGCGGCGCAACGTCCAAAATACAAATACTTATCGTTCTTATAGCCAACCATGGAATCCATAGTGTTGATACCCTTGTAAAGAAAGGCTAAGGGAGCACCACCAAGAAACATATACAGCATAGGAGCAATGATTCCGTCAGCAGTATTTTCCGCAATGGTTTCCACCGCGCCCTTGGTTACCTCTGCTTCCGAAAGGTTCTTAGTATCACGACCCACAATCCAAGACAGCATCAGACGTGCTTCATCTAAGTCTCCCTTTTGCAAAGCGTAATACACCTTCATACTTTCATCACGCAGGCATTTGGTAGCAAAGATTTGGTAGAACATTATGGTTTCTAATCCAAAGGCAAGCCAAGGATTTACCAGATTAGCAACGTACAGCAGGGCAAAGGGTATTGCAAAACAGATTGCTGTTACTAAAAGTACCAGCACACCACCGCCAACCAGTAGTCCCCTATTACTAAAACCAAAAATTTTGCGTAAGCTCCGCTCCAAAAAACTAATCAAATTACCTATGAGGCAAATAGGATGGGGCAAGCTGTGAGGGTCACCCAATATTAAATCTAAAATGAAGCCTGCACTGATAGCAGCCAAGGTTTCCATAAACATCACCTAAAAATTTATTTTCTGCCTGCGAAAGCAACGCAAGCCTTGATAAAATTGCGAGCAAAATTTACATTGCCCCACAAATGAAGATGGGGATAGCCAGCGTAAAGAGTTGGGCTAACGTTGGCACAGCTCCATTCTCCCTTACCGGAAGCCTTACGAGCCAAGAAGCCTGCGCCATTATTACTGCTGTCAGAATAATGGAATTCGTGTCCATTTATCTGCTCGCCAGCCTTACACAGCAGATTATCCTCCTGCGCCGTAAGCATTACATAGCCAAAACGAGTGAGCTTCTTGGTCAGCACTGTTTCCCCCTGCAGAGCTCCCACCCAATTATAAGCAGCATCACCCGCAGCGTAACGCTCTAATAGATACATAAAGCCGCCGCATTCTGCGAAACAGGGCAAGCCTTGGGCTAAAGCCTGTTTAATCTCGCATAGCATTGTGGTATTATCCGCAAGCTGCTGTGCGTACAGCTCAGGATAACCTCCTCCAAGAAGCAAGCCGTCACATTCCGGCAGATGCTTGTCGTGAATAGGACTAAAGGGTATCAGCTCTGCTCCCAGCTCCGTCAATAAATCCAAAGCATCCTGATAGTAGAAGCAAAAGGCTTTATCCTGAGCAAGAGCAAGCTTCACTTTACTGATAGGTTCTACTTCCTGCGGAAGGTACTGCAAATCAGGAGCACCTTTAGCAATTTCCAAGATGCCTTCTAAATCCAAGGACTTCTCCGCCTGCGCCGCCAGTCTATCCACAATGGCTTGCAGGTCCCCAATTTCTTCTGCCGTTACCAAACCAAGGTGACGGCTTTCAAAATTACAGCTTTGCAAAACGGGGAAGTAGCCTAACAGCTTAACACCGCCTTCTGCTTCGATAACATCCTTATAATAAGCGTAGCTCATGGGATTAACATTATTGAGGATTGCCCCCACGATATGACTATCCTGCCGGAATTCTTTAAATCCTTTCAGCTGCGCCGCGATGGACAGGGCAGCCCCCTTACCGTTGACTACCAAAATTACGGGTACATCACAGGTGCGCGCCAAATCGTAGGCACTTGCCTCTGCCGTTTTGCCCATACCGTCGTAAAAGCCCATGGCTCCTTCAAAAACGGAAACGTCCACGTCGCTGGCGTTCTTCGCCGCCAGAAATTTCACTCCATCCTTGCCCAGCATGAACAGGTCAAGGTTGCGGGACTTGGCACCGATAACTTTAGAATGGAACATGGGGTCAATGTAATCAGGACCGCTTTTGAAAGCGGCAACCTTCATCCCCTCGTTCAGCAAGGCTTTTAAAATTCCACAGGTTATTGTCGTCTTACCACTACCACTGCCGGTAGCGCAAATCATCACACGAGGCATCTTCATCCTAGCCATGTTAATCTTCCTTTTTCAGCGCAGTCATTACGTAAACAGGGTTCTGCGCCATCATCAAATTATAGCTTCCTAATTTTTTACTGCGTGCCGCAAAGACATTGACTACTTCCAGCTCGTAGTCCTTACGAGCATTATAATAGGAAGCAACTTCTGCCAAGGTTTCAATGGTAATGGCATTGATTACCACTCTGCAAGCACTGTTCTTACTATAAATAATATCCAGCATTTCTTGCAGGTCGCCACCACTGCCTCCCACAAAAACGCAGTCGGGGGCAGGCATAGCTTTAATATTTTCTAAAGCTTCCCCTGGCATAACCTCCAAGTTTTCCACAGCGAAAAGCTTTTTATTTTTACCT
Organism: Phascolarctobacterium sp.; assembly: GCA_017452325.1. Classification (GTDB taxonomy): domain Bacteria; phylum Bacillota; class Negativicutes; order Acidaminococcales; family Acidaminococcaceae; genus JAHHUH01. Next base: position 23,252 of record JAFTMR010000015.1, read on the forward strand.
AACAGCTCTACAGCAATAGGGTTACGCTCAAAAGCATAGACCTTACCCTTTTTAGCAAGCAGGGCAAGCTCTATGGAGCAGGAGCCTGTGCCGGCACCAATGTCGTAAATTATATCTGTAGCCTTGGGCTGCAGCTTGGACATGGATACGCTACGCACTTCCTGCTTAGTCATGGGAACCTTGCTCCGCATAAAGAGGTCGTCCGCCAAGCCATGGACTGCGTATTCAAAAGCACTTGCCTCGTCGTTCAGCACCATCATTACGGAAAGGGAGGGAAAGCTTAACTTGCTAATCTCTTCCGCCGTACCGCAGGTAATCTTCTCATTTTCGTAGGAAAGGTTTTCGCCCACATAAACCATTACCTCACCTAAGCCATGTTCACACAGGGTTTGGCATAACCTTTGGGGAGAATTATCCCCACCTGTTAGGGAAAAGACCTTTTCATTATGAGCAACTGCTGCCTCCAGATTTTGACAGCGTCCATGCATACTAACAATCTTGGCATCGTCCCAGGACATTTCCAGCTTGGACGCAAAATATACCAAGCTACTAATACCGCAGTAACGAGTACACTTACATTCCGGAAGCTTGCCGCTAATAGTCTTGGCAAGACTAAAGAAGCCCACATCACCGGAAACAAGGACGGCAATCTCGTCCGTCGCCTGTGCTTTTTGGATAACCTCCACGATTTCGGAGGTCTTGATGGTATCGTAAAGGGCTTTGCCCTCGTCAGCAAAAGCAGCCAACATCCGCTTATCACCGATTAAAATATTGCTATTTAAAATAGCCTGACGGGCAGCGGCTGTAAGCAGCTCCGGATTCCCCGGACCGATGCCCACAATATTTACTTGCAGCATAGTTTTGCTCCTTTGTTCTTCATACAGTTTTCTTCATTAATATATGTCTTATCTTTAGTCTGCAAAATTCGCTTGCAGATATTTTAAGATTTCTTCGTAGCCCTCGCCCTGCTCTTCTGCCTGACGACCAACTACAATAATTTTTGCCCCTGCTTCCTTGGCAGCAGCAAGCTTTTCTTCAAAGCCGCCTGCGGTACCGGAATCCTTAGTCACCATAAATTTACTGCCAAACTTTTTCAAGGTGGCAATGTTCATCTCCTTGGAGAAGGGGCCTTGCATACATACGATGTTGGCAGGCTTGTAGCCAAGGTTAATGGCGCTAGCAAGGGAGCTTTCCATGGGAAGTACTCGCAGAGAGATACGCTCCTTATAATTCCTGACAGCAGTAAAGTCACGCAAATTCTTGCTTCCCGTTGTCAAAAAGATATTGCCTTCCAAATGATTCAGCAGCTCTACCGCTTCGTCAAAGTCACTAACATAAATGCAGTCCGACCTTATACCCGCAGGTCTTAGCAGGCGTAGATACTTAATTTCCTCTAAAGTACAGGCTTCCTGTACAGTGGCAGTAACGATGGCAGCATAGGGATGGGTGGCATCAATAACACAGGCAGGACGATGGTTCTGTAAAAAGGTACGCATCTTCTGTAAATCCATCCGCTCTGCCAGAACAGTCAAGTTTCTCTGAGGCTCAATGAGTGTAGCTCCGTAATCCGTAGCCACAGAAACGAAAAGTTCTATCTGTAAATTTGCCATTGCCTTAATCAAGGCGCGTCCCTCACTGGTACCGCCAATGAGCCAAACTACAGGCTTCATGCTAATCTGTAACCGCGAGGAGTTACCAGCTTGCCGTTAATAACTTGGGTTTGGCTGTTGCCGATAATAACGGTGGAAAACATATCCACTTTCATCTCACGCAGCTCTTGGAGAGTGGTAATCTCGCAAGCTTCACCTTCGCGGCCAATGTTACGCACGATACCGGCAGGCACGTCACCACGCTGGTTCTTGAGCATAATGTCACAAGCACGTTGTAAATAATCGTGACGCTTAATACTGGACGGATTGTAAAGGCAGATGCAGAAATCTGCTTGAGAAGCGCAGTCCAGACGTTTTTCAATTTTTTCCCAGGGAGTGAGCAGGTCACTGAGGGAAATAAGGCAGAAGTCGCTAATCAGCGGCGCACCCAAGACTGCTGCGCCGGAGCAGGCAGCTGTGATACCGGGTACTACTTCAATTTCCACTTCCGGGTGGTCAGCGGCAACCTGATACATAATGCCAGCCATACCGTAAACACCGGCATCACCACTGGAAATCATAGCAACGGTTTGACCTTTTAAAGCTTCCTCCAAAGTCAGCTTGCAACGGTCAACTTCCTTACGCATCCCCGTAGAAAGGAATTTTTTATCAGCAAAATCTTCTTTAATCAAATTTACATATACATGGTAACCTGCAATAACATCACAGGAATTCAGCGCATCAATGGCGCGTTTGGTCATTTGCTCCACGCCGCCGGGGCCAAGACCTACAACAAAAATTTTAGCCATCTCTTTACCATCCTTACTCGGTTTTCAAACCGGTTTTATTTAAATCTAACGTAATATCTTCAATAGCAATAGCAAGGGTTACACCATTAAGACTCTTCTTCGGCAACAGCAGCTTACCGCCACCGCTCGCCTTAACCGCACTGCGCTCGCACACATTGCTTACGCCCACAACACTCTTGACAAAATCCGAAGGAGTAAAATCTCCCTCAACCTTCTGTAATTCCTCAGCGCTGTAAAAATTGGTACGCCATTTGTATTTTTGTGCGAAGTCTAGCAGACCTTGCTCATCCTGCTTCAAATCCACGGAAGCAATATCCACAACACAACGCTTGTCAATTTTCAGACGTTCCAGTTCCGGAAGCACAAGGGCTTCAATAGCTTCCAAGGGAGTGTTCCTGCGACAGCCAATGCCCAGATGCACAATCTTCGGTAAAAGACGTACCGTAGTCAAAAATGGTTGTGCCATTTTGTCCAAGGTTACTGCCATTCCCACAAGATACTTGCCCTTTTCCTTAGTCTGCTCTATTTGACGGGGCAAAGGCTCCACAATGGGGAAATCACTATACAAGCCCACCACATCATTGTGAACTAATGCACCTGCAAAATCCTTCGCCGCATTCAGAGAGCAGATAACCATTCTGTTTCGCGCCGCCCATTCATCCACTGCAAATAAACCGTTAACATCGGTGGCAGTAGTAACGCAGGCCTGACCGCCAATATGCGCCGCCAATACTCGCGCCAGTTCATTAGCACCACCAATATGCCCTGCTACCAGAGGAATAATAAAATTACCACATTCATCCAAGGAAATTACGGCAGGGTCCACCAGCTTGCTTTTTAAATAAGGAGCAATGGAGCGCACTGCAATACCTACGGAGCCAACATACACAATGGCCTGGCAATCCTTGAAGGCAGCTTCCGTCACTGCGTAATGGTTTCCCTCCATAGCAGGCAGCTGGGCTTCTTCCGCATATTTGGGCAGGGCTTCCACCTGTACCTCGTAACCCAGGCTTACCAGAAGCTCGCCCACCTTTTTACTTAGCTGTGCCCCACGCAGGGAAAAGGAATATACTGCGGCACGCATTTTATTTAACCTCAGGCTTCAAGTTTAATTTAGAAGGGTCTGCTTGGCGGAACATATGGGTGTAGGTAGGATTGTAAAGCTCGCTACGCTCGTACTCACAGCCAAGGAAATCACCTACGGTAATCAAGGCAGTTTTGGTAATATTGTATTCTGCCGCACAAGCTGCAAGGGTACCTACAGTGCAACGCAACACCCTTTCATCAGGCCAAGAAGCCTTGTACACAATCGCTGCCGGTGTATCCGCCTTGTAACCGCCCCTAATGAGTTCATGTTGCAACTTATCCAGCATACCACTGGAAAGGAATATTACCATTGTAGCCTTGTGGGCTGCGTAATCAGCAATCTTTTGTTTAGGAGGAACGGGAGTTCTGCCTTCCATACGGGTAATGATTACAGATTGGCTCACATTAGGCAGGGTGTATTCAGCATCCAGGGCAGCAGCCGCCGCACAGAAGGAGCTTACGCCCGGCACAATTTCAAAATCCAAATTATAGCTACGCAGCAAATCGATTTGTTCGCGGTGAGCACCATACACACTGGGGTCACCGGTGTGCAAACGTACAACCAGCTTACCTTCTTGGGCAGCAGGCACCATTGCCGCAATAACTTCTTCCAAGGTCATGGAAGCACTGTCCATAATCACACACTCCGGTTTGGCATAATCCAACAATCCCGGATTAACCAGAGAGCCTGCGTAAATAATCAGGTCTGCTTTTTCCAATAATTCTTTGCCTTTCACAGTAATCAAGTCAACTGCACCAGGACCAGCACCAATAAAATAAATCATTCTACTTCAATCTCCTTTACTTCACGTTTATGTAAGCTCACCAGCTGGTCAGCATCCTTGGTCTTGCCCAAGATGCCATACACATTGGAGAACATCAACGCTCCTGTTTTTATTTTCCCATGCACCCTATGCTGCATATAAAAATCAATTTTTTTCGTAACCTCCTGCATCACAGGGGTAAAGATGTTTTCACGCTGCAAGATTTTTGATACCTCATCCGTAGTCAGGCAGTTGTAAATCTCCTGCCCCACTTCCTTAGAAGCACCATGGAACATTGCCTGCAAGGCAAAAACTTCCGTCCTGCAATCTGCGTATTTGGAATGAGTGTTCATTACCCCCTGGGCAAGCTTTGCCAATTTACCTGCGTGCCCAATTAAAAGCAGGGTTTCAAAACCGCAGAACACTGCATAATCCAGAAGCTCTCCCACAAAATTGCTACAGGTAACCCTGTCGGAAATATCCAGCTGCAAAACATCGCGGGTAAAATCTTCACCGTAGTTACCGAAGAACACTAAAAGGTTCTTATTGCCCTTCGCCTTTTGGGAATTAAGCTCCACATACATGGTTTCTACCAAAGCCTTTTCACTCATGGGCTCCACAATACCGCTAGTACCGAGAACGGAAAGGCCGCCCACAATTCCCAGGCGTGGGTTAAAGGTTTTCTTGGCAATCTCCACCCCTGCGGGAATGGAAATGGTTACCCGCAAAGCTCCTTGGTAATTATTCTGCTGTATTACCTTGGTCAGCTCTGATGTAATCATCTTACGGGGCGTAGGGTTGATGGCAGGCCCTCCCATCTGGCAGGAAAGGCCCGGCTTGGTAACCTTGCCAATACCAATGCCACCGCAAATTTCTATGCAAGCTTCCTTTCCGGAAAGCTCGTCGTCATTTTGTTCAAGTCTATTTATCTTCTCAACCTTGGCGTAGACAAGGACGCCGTTAGTATCGTCAGGGTCGTCGCCAGAATCCTTGCGGATGGCACAACTTACATAGTTACTGCCTCGCTCCACCTCCAGCGGTTCTAAATCTAAAGTAATACCCTTGGGAGTATCAATGCGGATTACCTCCACCCTTTCTCCCGTCAGCAGCATGGTTGCCGCAGCCTTGGCGGCAGCAGTAGCACAACTTCCCGTAGTATAACCACAGCGCAGGTTCTTGCCCTGCGAAAATTGATATTCCTCCACAGCCTCAGCTCCTTTATTGTTCACTTAACTCATATAATTTTTTATAGATGCCATTCTTGGCAAGCAGCTCCTCATGCTTACCTATTTCTGCAATCTCTCCATCGTGAAGCACCACGATACGGTCAGCATTAATAATAGTAGAAAGACGATGAGCGATAATCAGCGTCGTTCTATTTTGGGAAAGCTTGTCCAAAGCAGCTTGAATTTGTTTTTCCGTCCTTGTGTCGAGAGCAGAGGTTGCCTCGTCCAGAATAAGTACGGGAGGATTTTTCAGGAACACCCTAGCAATGGCAAGGCGTTGCTTCTGTCCACCACTTAGCTTTACGCCCCGCTCGCCAATCCCCGTAGCGTAGCCCTCCGGCAAACGCCTGATGAATTCATCAGCGGCAGCAAGCTTGGCAGCTTCAACAATCTCCTCTTCCGTAGCTCCCATCTTGCCATAGGCAATGTTGAAGTTCACAGAATCAGAGAACAGGAACACGTCCTGCTGTACCAAACCAATCTGTTTACGCAGGCCCTGCTGTTGGTAGCGGTTAACGTCCACACCGTCCAACAGGATTCTCCCCTGTTCAGGCTCATAAAAGCGTAGGAGCAAATTGGCAATGGTAGTCTTGCCTGCTCCCGTAGTCCCTACAAAAGCAACCTTTTCACCGGGAGCAATGCGTAAATTTATATTTTGTAAAACTCTTTGACCATCAAGGTAGCCAAAGGTTACGTTATCAAAAACTATCTCACCCTTAATATTGGTGCAGGCTACTGCATCCGGAGCGTCAGCAATGTCTTCCGGTTGAGAGATGATCTCGTGAAAGCGGGCGAAGCCTACCATACCACGCTGATACATTTCCGTAAACACCGTCAAGCGTAGCAAGGGCTTCATAAACAGGTTTACATATAATAGGAAGGCAACAAAATCGCTCAAGGTAAGTTCATCCGCAGCGATTAGCAAGCCACCACAGCCTAACAGAGCAAGATTGGTAATATTAGTAAAGAAATTGACCGTACTATTAAAATAGGACAGTAGCTTGTAGGAAGAAATGCGTGTGTTCCGCAGCTCATCACTCTTATCCATAAAGCGTAACCGTTCCGCCTGCTCACAGGCAAAAGCCTTCACCAAGCGCACACCGCCCAAAGCTTCTTCTGCCTGCGCTGCCAGCTCACCGGATTTAGCACGATTCCTACGAAAAGCATTCTTCATCTTACGGTTGACAATTACCGTATGAATTGCCTTGACCAGTAGCAAAACTGCAATTAAAGCTCCCAAGGTTGGGTTCATCCATACCAGAATACCCAAGGTACCCGCCATAGTAATACAGCAAATGAATAAATCATTGGGACCGCGGTAGGTAAGCTCGCTAATTTCTACAATGTCGCTGGTCAAACGGGAAAGCAGCTGCCCCGTCTTACTATTGTCGTAAAAACGGAAGGACATTTTTTGCAGATGGCTGAACAAATCCCTGCGCATATCATTTTCAATGGAAGCGCTCATAATATGCCCAAAATAGTTGATGGCAAACAGCAGGGCAAAATTAAAACAGTACAAACCAAAGAGAATGATAATCCAGTACAGGATGCCTTCCACATTTTTCTGAGGCAGCTCCACGTTCATTATATGGCGTACCAAAATGGGGAAAATAAGATCCAAAACCGCCGCCACACAGGAACCAAGCACCACACCGCTAAAATGCAGTTTGTAGGGACGATAGTAAGCAAGAAAATCTTTCAACATCACTTCCTACCTCCCGCTACTTGGGAAGTATCCCAAATGTGCAGCCTGTAGGCTCCCAAAATTTTTCCTTGGGAAGTTAGGGCAGGCGCTTCCACAGCGGCAACCTTCCTGCCATCAGCACTGATATCTATAGCTTGGCAAGGTCCTTCCGTCTGGAAGAAAAGTTTTTCCTTGCCGTCCTGCAAATCTACTAAGAGCATGCCATGAGCAGCGTAGTTGTGAGTACGCACGTTACGCCCTACGGCACAGGCTACTAAATTATCCGCAAAAGCAAGCTCCTCCATTGTTCCCTCTGCTTGGAACTGGTATTTAAAATTACCTTCCGTATCGAAAAGGAAGATACTGTTATTACTGGGATGCTCCAAGGGAGTGGGCAGCTGCCAGTTCTCCCGGTTAAAGGTGTTAATGGTGGTAAAGACCACGCCGTAATCAGTAACGAAGCCGTCACGTCCGGAAGCGTTAATCCAAGTGCTATCCACATAGGCAGGCTTGGAAACGAAGCGTGTCCACAGGATGTTCCCCACTTCATCAAAGAGGAGCCCCCTGCCGTCGCTACAGGACGCCGCCAAAAACCTTCCGTCCTTGGAATAGTTGGGGCTACTGCGGACAACAGTATTTTCAAAGGGCGGTACAGGCGGAACCCATACAGAATTCAGCATCTCCCCCGTCTTCTTATCCAAAAAGTACAGGGTGTCCCGATATTTCATATCCGGTCTGTAATCGTAGGCAGAGGTGGAGATTACCACCTTGCCATTGTTATCGTTAACATCACACCAATTTATCCAGCAGTCGATATTTTCTGTAGCAGGGTATTGCCACAGCAGCTTACCTTCATTGGTGATAGCAAGCATTTTGGCGTTATAGCTTCTGGTTCCGTCCTTGGTCATCTTAAAACGGTAGGAGTTGGCGTAAACATTATCCTCCTTATCCACCGCAATATGGACAATGGAAGGATGGGAGCGTAAGGACGCCTCCGTCCCTACAAAATCCGAAGCCTTGTGCTGCCAACGGATGTCACCGCTTTTCACGTCAATGGCGAAGAGACTGCCTTCCGGACTGGTTTCGCCAATGTAAGCCGTTTTCGTATCGTTGCTGATACAAACGGAAATCAGCTTGCCAATGCCAAGGGAGCGTTTCCACAGCTGACGTCCTTCATTGCTAAAGAGGAACAGCTCACCCCGCTCCGTACCCACCAGCCAAGCATCCTCCGATTGGATGTAACGGACAATGGCTTTGGTAAAACCCATACGGTCGTAATTAATGGTAGGAATATCCCCCAAATAGGCACTCACACCATTTTCATTATCGCTAATATGAAATTGATTCCACGGCGTGCGGCTGCCCGTTATCCAATACAGAGCACACCAGCTTACCGCAAGTGTAATCAGAGCCAACCAGCCCTTTACATTTTTCATAAGTATAATTTCGTCCAATCATAAGCTTGACGAAGCACGCCAAAGTACAAGCCCTGCTCCGACAAAAGGTAGGAAATTTTGCTGCTGACAATCACAGCAACCACAAGTGTTAAAGTTATACAACAAAATTTTTCACGCCAGTCCCACATAGCGGCTTGTCTATTGGCGCTGGCAAGGAAGAATCCCCTGCTGACAACGGAAAGAGCCAAGGTCTGCGCCCGTCTTAGGCAACGCGCCAATAATGGCTTGGCGATATATGGCAAGTGACGGATGATTGCAGTCCTGCCACTATGACTATCACTGCGCAATTGCAGCGCCGTAATAACTTCTCCGGTTTCCGCAGCCAGTACCGGCAAAAAGCGGATGGCGGTAACAAGCATAAAGGCAATTTGGGGCGAAAGCCGCCACGCCAGTAAGGCTTGTAGTAATTGGCGGGGGTCGCTGGTCCAGCACACCAAAAGTCCCAGGCTCATCATGCTGGCAGAGCGCAAGCCCTGCACCGCTCCGTACAAAATGCCTTCCCGATAAACATACAGCCCACCGGTCAACGCACCCAAGAAGCCTGCGTTGGACTCAATGAGTACGAATAAGGGAGTGCGTGTGCTTTGGGCGAAGAACAGCGCCTGACTGAACATGCTTCCCCACAAACCAAGGAGGAGCAGTACTGCCAACACCTTCCATTTATAAATGGAAGTACCTGCCGCCACATGCAAAAGCAGTGTTAAAGAAAAAAGTACAAACAGACTGCGGGGGTTATCAATGGTAATGGTGAGGATGGCGAATAAAAAGAGCACTATCAGCTTGGTACGACCGTTCAATTTTTGAATCCAGGGAGCGGCGTCAGTGCCTTCCCACAGTTGACGAACTGACATAGTGCTTCACCTCCTCAGCCGTAATACAGGGTGGTACCCTAATCTCTTCACAAACATCTAGCAAGCTGGAAGCGGTCAAGCCACCTGCGTTCAGCAGTCCGCGGTTACTGAGCACCACTTCCGTAGGAGCGTCAGCAAGAATCTCTCCTTGACTAAGGAGAATAACCCTGTCCGCAACTTCCGTCGCCAGCTCCACATCGTGAGTGCAGATGAACACGCAGCCACCGGAATTTTTATAATCTAAAAGTAATTGCTTAATTTCCGTCAGGCTTTGCTCGTCCTGACCGGTAGTGGGCTCGTCCAAAAGTAAAAGCTGGGGTTTCTTGGCGAGCATGGCACCCAGTACAACCCGCAGGCGTTGTCCCTTACTTAAAGCCAGGGGAAAATCGCGGGCGTAGTCCTGTAAATTTAGCTTTACCAAAAGGGCTTCTGCCTCGTCACGAGTAATGCTTTTATTTTTCCAGCACAGCTCTTCCAAAACAGTATCTGCCAAAAGCATTAGGTCTGGCTCTTGGCGCAGGTAACCAATCTTACCCAAGCCTTTCTGGATGGGCTCCCCTGCCAAAAGCACTTTGCCCTCTTCTACCTTGGCAAGACCACCCAACAAATTCATCAAGGTACTTTTCCCAGCACCATTGAAGCCCATGAGAGCGGTAATCTGTTTTTGGCACAGCTCAAAATCTAAACCATGGAGCGTTTCCTTGGTAGCTCCGGGATATTTATAATGAAGATTCTTTACTTCCACCATTCTCGTTTCAGGAGCACAGCAGCTTTTGCAAACAGCCTGCGCCCTTTCCAAAAGCCTGCATTCATTTTGGATAAGCTTTACCACCTTTTGGTGCAGGGATGATAATTCCGAAAGCTCCAACACGCGACAAAGCTTGACATTTTGGGGCTCACGCAAGCCAACATCTTCCTTACCGTCCAAAATGCTCCAAGCATTTTCCGTAGCACCGTCGTAAATTATCCTGCCCGCCTGCATGACCGCAAGACGTTGGAAATAGCCGGCAAGCTCGTTCACCCGATGCTCCACCATTAAAATTGCTATCTTCTCCTCCCGATTCAGCTTGAGGAGTAAATTCAAAAAGTCCTGCACCCCTTGGGGGTTCATCTGGCTGACGGGCTCGTCCAATATCAACAAACGAGGCTTAGTAATCAAAATAGAAGCTAGTGCCAAGCGTTGACGCTGACCACCGCTCAGCTGGTGAATGCTGTAATTTTCAAAACCAGCCAAGCCAACCAGGCGTAGGGTTTCGCTTACCTGCTCCTTGATGTAGTCCGGCTCCAAGCCTTGGTTTTCCAAAGCGAAGCCTACTTCGTCAGCAACAGTCATAGCAAATAGCTGGTCGTCCGGCGACTGGTACACAGTGCCAACCAGAATGCCAATCTTTTCCGGAGAAAAGTTGGTAATATCTTCGTTCTCCAGATAAATTTTGCCCACCAGCTCGCCCTTGTCGTTATTATTGAGCAAGCCGCTGATGGCTTTAATCAAAGTGGATTTACCACAACCACTGCGTCCTGCCAAAAGGAGCATCTCCCCTTGGGCAAGCTGCAGGTTAATTTTCTTTAAAGTAAATTTATGACGGCTAAGGTAACGATAGGATAAGTCTTCAATTCTTAACATCATCATTCCCCCATTACCTGACGCAGCTTGAGGCCAGTCTTATTCCCCAGCCAGCTACCAATGCTGCTGTACAGCAAGCCGTTAATAACCATATACAAAGCCAAATACCAATCTGCGTAATACAGACGGTAGAAGAACATCATCTGCTCTAAATTGATGAAAGTGATAAAGGCATCCGCAAGCCCAAGCAGTACACACATCAGGAGCATAAAGTTTTCCTTGGAATGGGTATGCTTGTAGAAACCGCCAAAATAAAGGGTTGCTTCCAGCACCACCATGGAAACGCAGCAGCTTAACACACCTAACGGAGAGAAATGCCCAAACATCAAACAGGAGAGCATAAACTTTACTACAAACATCAGGCTTAAAACGCCGGGTGTACGGTACAAAACCAAAAGGGACACTATCAAAAGGTATTGCAAGACGCCATGGAGCAAGCCTGTTACCAAACCGGAGAAAGGTCCTAAGAAAACGTGGAGCAAATCACCCAAAATAGTAGTAGGCAGGGTAATGCCACCAAAGGCTATTGCCGCAAAGAGGGCAACTGTAATGGCACCCTTGGCGCCAATAATATAAATGCAGTTTTTAATCTTATAACTAAAGGCTATAACAAGCACTAAGCAGGCAAAGGCAAAGCCTACAGCCAAAAGACCAATGCTATGCTTCTTGGCAATGGTAACCGGAGCCTCGTACCGCTTCTCCTGTCCATTACCGGATATCGTAATGCGCAGATTGTATTCGCCTTCTAAAATCTTCAAGTGGTCTATATATAATGGAAGAATAAATCGTGGAGCCTTGTTCCCGTCCAAGGAAATCAGCGCCGTAGTTTCGCTTCCCTCTTCCTCATTACCATGCCAGCCCTGCTCCGCATCGTCATCCACCTTGCCTGCAGTACACAAGCCGGGCTTAACCTCGCCGGTAACCTTATCCACCAGCTCTGCCTTGAATTTCAAAACACGCACGTCACTTTGGGGATTGCGCAATTCCAAAAGCAAATGCGCCGCCGGATGGTTAAAGACGGAGCTCCAGCTGGTAGCACCCTCGCCGGTCATACGGTTGCGGAAGCCCTCCAAAGAAGTATCGCGAACATAAATCACGCCAGCTTCCGCCCTGTCATCCTTCAACCCCAAGCTATCTACGGGGAAGGTAATGCTTTGGATGTACCAGTTAAACTTTTTGCGATCCACCTTGGGCTTGCCCTTACCAATGGTAGCGGCAGCAGCCTGCTCTGCCTCGTAGGTAAAGGTCAAAAGCTTACTTTCCTGCCACTCACCACTGCTCGCCTCCACCAGCACCTGCTTTTCGCCAAAGTCAACAGCCTCCTGAGATTCAATGTAAAGCAAATCAAAGGTCTGCCCGTAATCTTCCGGCAAGCTCCATCTGGTAGTAGCAATAATCTTGTCCTGCTCCTTTTGTACCTGCCATTTATCAGCAGTGCCTTCGGTTACAGGCATGAAGCCTTGGGGCAAAGTAATTTTAATCTCCGCTTCTACAGGAGTAGGATTATTAAAATTAACTATGTTCACATACAGGGGAACGGTACTTTCTTCAAAAACAGTATGCACTCCCTGTCTCTCCAAATGGTAGGGATATTCAGCTTCCAACTTCATTCCGGCACAAGCTGCCTGCACATAACTCAAAAGCAGTAGCACCAGTATCCAAATTCGCATCTTCTTCTCCAATCAAACATCTAAGCTAAAATAAAAAGCCTTCCGCTTTAGTGCATAGCGGAAGTCTATTTATTTTTCAGAGCTTCTACTATTTCTGTTGCTTAGCTTCCTTGGCAGCCTGCTCCCTAGCAGCTTGCTCTGCCGCAGCTACGTCAGCTACAAATTTCTGGCACACCTCGTAAAGAGCTTCCGCAAAAGATTTTTCCGGAATGGGGGCAAACTTTCCCTTGTTCTTCTTCACGTCAATTTGCCTATCCGTATTGGTAAAAACCTGCATGGTCTTTACGGTATAAGCTTTTTCCTTCATCTTATACTGCATATCCATTTTGCAGTACAACACCTTTTCCTTACCTTCAAGCTTACCAGCGTAATCCTGTTTCAATTTTTTCAATACGTCTTTATTGGTGAACACAGTCTTGACCAGAACATTGACCATGTTTCTGTCGTACTCATCATTTTTGTCCTTGGCAAAATCCAAGGAACCCATATCGTAAGCGTACACACCCAAATCATTTTCTACTACCACGCTCCAACGGGCAGCTTCAATTTCTTCGGCAGTAGGCTTGGGCATCATGCTAATCTCCCAGTTCATAGGGTCTTGGTTCGGTTGAGGAACAGGGTTATTGGCAAAGGCAGTACCTGCACACACCAACAAACTCATACACATCCATACCATCAGGAAAAACTTTTTCATAATATCCTCCTTACCATTGCCTGTAACGATTACTTTCTCTATGTATTGGCTAATTATAAACTATATAGTTGCTATACACTCAAGGGCAAAATTACGCAAAGCTCTTGTTTCTGCGACAAAAAGCCCTCCATCTGCATGCTATACAACTGTAGATGGAGGACTAGTTCTTATTTTGCTTGCAATGCTTCCCAAGCTTGGCTTGCCTTTTTCACGAAAAGGTTTTGTACGTCGGTGTTTTCACCCAAGCCATGGAGATACACATCAACCTTATAGCCTTCTTTAAGCAGCAGGGATTTAAAGGAATCCTCTTCATCACCAGCCATATCATTCATAGCGTGGTCGCCAGCAACCATCATCAAGGGCATCAAGGTTACATTTTTAATTTTTCTTTCCTTGAGTTCTTCTAATACATTATCAAAGGTAGGCCAGCCTTCTACAGAAAAAATGAGCGCGTTCTTATAGCCCAAATCCTCCAGTTTATCCTGCATTACTGCGTAATAAGCATTTGCCGGATGAGGAGTACCATGAGCCATTACCAAAATAGCATCCTTTTTCCCAGCTTCCGGGAATTGGGTTGCCAAAGCCGCCATGGTATCTGCAACATCATCCTCCTTATCCTCTTGACCTTGCCAGTACATCAAAGGAGTACCAAAGGTAATCTTTTTAAAATCATTCTTGTGCAGATTGAACACTGCCTTTTTGTAATCATATTCAATACCGGGGATGATGTCCAAGGAAGTCATGGCAACGCGGGTATAGCCTTCTTCCTTGAGCTGTACCAAAGCCTCTTCCGGAGTAGGGATTACCAAGCCTTCATTAGCCTTAACCCTATCAATAATAATATGGGAGGTATAAGCAACTACAACTTTGGTCTCAGGGTACAGGGTTTTAATGGCATTGACAGTAGCATCAATATTTTTCTCGCGGGTTTCCTTAATGGTAGTACCAAAGCTCATAATAAGAATGGCATCCTTGTCTGCCAAATTTTGCAGCTCCACAGTTTCATGGGTGAGCACGCCCACTTGAGCAGCTTGCTTCAAAGCAATGGTAGGAGCCTTCACCTCTTCACTCAATTGGAAGCTGCCTGCATTACCAACTGCGGCAAAGCCACAGCCAACTGCACATAACAAACCCATTGCCAACATCTTTTTCAAATTCATTTTCATATATATCACTCCTCACTTAAAACTGACATATTTTTTGCAGCAGGGCATTTTCCTTTGCCTTCTCCTGCCCATTGACCTTGGTTGTAATCTCCAGATTATTGTTCAGTGGATTACGAGTTACCTGAATATCCGCGTCATAAGCGCGGCTCAAAAGTTCTTCCGTAAACGCCTGCTCCGGTGGTGCGTCAGCAAGCAGTTTGCCCTCGCCCAAAAGGAGGATGCGGGAGCAGTACTTGGCGGCAAAATTCAGCTCGTGTACCACCATCAGAATAGTCTTCCCCATTTGAGCAAGCTCCTTGGCAAAACGGAAGATTTCTTCCTGATAAACCATGTCAAGTCCCGTAGTGGGCTCGTCCAAAAATAAAATAGGTGTCTGCTGCGCCAAAACCTTTGCCAAAAGAATACGTTGCTTCTGACCACCGCTCACCTCCGTCACAGGAGTATCAGCAAGTTCCAAGGTTCCGGTGTAATCCATACAGTCCAGGGCAAGCTGTTTATCTGCCTCGTTCTCGCTCTCCCACCATTTCATATAGGGATAGCGGCCTGCCAGCACTACGTCCTGACCAGTATAACCAAAGCCAACCTCCACGTGCTGTTGCAGATAGGCAACCTTGCAAGCCAGCTCCTTTTCATGATAGTCCTCCAAAGCTTTATGAAAGAACAGCACCTCACCACTATGCTTGGGTAAAATACCGCGAATAGTTTTGAGCAAGGTACTCTTGCCGGCACCGTTCCTTCCAATGATGCCCACAATCTCTCCCGCGCAAATAGAAGCATTAACGCCGGAAAGCACATGGCGGGCACCATACCCAATGGTTAAATTTTTTAGCTCAATAATAGTTTCAGACATAGGGTCAGCTCCAATTAGTGTAGGTATTCCGGGTAAACAAGCTTCGCCATATGCTCCGCACCTTCTAAAATATAATGAGAGGTACAGTAGCGATAGCGCTCCGGAAATTTATAAACAGCCTTGTTCTTCACGCACTTTAAATCCTTGTAGGCAGGGTCACTTACTATCTGCTGAAAGTAGGTATCAGAATTTTGACTGCCCTTGGCATCCCAAGAGGGCAAAAACAAAACGTCAGGGTTAAGCTCCACAATCTTTTCCTTACTTACAGGCATGCTGGCGCGGACGGGCATAATCTCCATACCGTTTTGCACATGTGCCAAATCGCAGAGCATACCAAAAATATTCTGCAACATTCCGTAGGTTCCGCTATAAGTAAGCTGAATTACAAGCTTCTGCTTATCCTTGGGAATAACCGCCAGCTTTTCCGCCAAAGCCTTCTCGCCAGCCTCCATCTTTTGAATCAGGCTAGTGCCCTTCTCCTTTTGATTGACCAGCTCACTTAATTTAGCAATACTCTTTTTAATATCAGGATAGGTCTCCGCCGCATCAAGCATAAAGACACGCACCCCCATATCCTCCAATGTAGCACTCACTTCGGGATTGGTAAGCGGTGTGGTAATGAACAGGTCGGGCTTGTACTTCAAGACCTGTTCCACCGTAATGCGGGGACGATATTTATTGGGAATCTTCTTGGAAAGCTCCGCGGTCATAGAGTAATTAGGGTCTGCCGCAGAAACCGAGGTGGCAATGAAATGCTCCACAGGTACCATTTCCAGAAGAATATCCTGAAAAGCAAGGCTTGTTGTCATCATTCTGGTAGGCGGCTCCACAAATTGGAACACCTTGCCTCTATCATCAGCGACGCTATAAGTAGCATTCGCAGTATTTTCTTTTTCAACGGGTTTGCTCTCATTTGCACAACCAAGTACAAAACAGATAAGCAAAGCGAGCAATAAAATTAAAGTTTTCTTCATTAATATATACCTTTCACAGGCAGCGTTTATGAATTGCTTTCAGCAGGCTACTTTCCTGAGCAACGAAGGGTGTAAGTTTCATAAATCTTAGATAGCATTGAGAATGACGGCGCCCAAGGCGCCGCCATTGGATTGTGTTATTTCATACAAGCGTCACGAGGTAAGCCAAGCTGTTCTGCCACATCCCCCCATTTTAATTGACGAGTCTTCATATTCAGAATATCAATTAAGGGTACATCGCAATGGCGTGCAATGTAGCTGGCACGCTTCACTTGATGGGAAGCAAAGCCAAGCTTCATATATTTAATGGAAATCTTTTTATCCAAGCCCATTATCTTATACAACCTGTTAGCCTTGTAGTTAAGCTCGCCCTCGTAAAACTTTTGCGGAGTAAGACCAAGCAAAAACTTAACTCTTGTCCAACCGTACTTGTGGCGCAAGTCAACAACCTCTTGCAAGGGAACATTCGCTGCAAAAGCGTGCATACAGATATTTTTCAATTCCTTGTAGCTCATACCTTGGTCAAGATATTTGCCAAGCTCCGCTTCGCTGTAATCAAAGCCCACTTGGAGCGTTGCGATTGCTTTCGCCTTGTCCATCTCCGGGCGTTTACCGGCAGCCTGCCCACCAACGCAACCAAGCATCAGCAAACAGCCCAAGGTCAAACACAGAATAAGTTTAAGTTTTTTCATTGGAGTACCTCCGTAGGGTTAAGGGTTAGATTTTAGAAGGAGTATTCGTAACCAAGCATGAAGTTACGACCCATAGCATAATATGCATAAGTATCTTCGTCAGGACCATTACTAGTAGTATAATCAGCTCTATCGAACAAGTTATTTACATGTAAGAACACCTTATGATTTTTTTCTGGTTCATAAGTAAAGTGCAAATCTGTGTAAAGTGCGGGTCTTACTTTACCACCTTCGTCATGACGTTCACCAATATAGTTAGCCATCAAAGAAGCTGTGGTTTTTTCATAATGATAGTTCAATCCCAAATTAAATTGTAATTGATTATGTGTTTTAACCCATTCGCCTACATTGCCTTTATCATCAATATGTCTGGTTTTAGGATTGCTATAGGTAATACCATAATAACTATCAAAATTATCATTATGTTTAATGTTGCAAGACAATTCAATGCCTAAATTTTCAGCATCGTTATTTTCATACACAAGATTGCCAGCTGAAGCAGAAGTACCTTCTTTAGCTTCAATTGAATCTTTGATATCATAATGGAACAAAGCTAAACGCCAAGAACGATTATTTTCATTAAATTTATAACCAACTTCGTAGTGTGTACCCTGTTCCGGCTTCAATTCAGGAGAAGCCAAAATTACGCTACCACCAAATAATTTTGTCAACTCAGGTAATCGGAAAGATTTACCAGCTTTGGCATAAAAAGTACTATCATCATTTATTTTCTTGATATATTGCAACTCAGGAGTAAATTTATTTACATCGTCTTTCTTACTATCATTAGATACGCCTGTCTCCAAATTATCTTCAGTACCATCACAATTTCTAACTATTGTTTCTCGCAAATTCAGAATCAAATTATCTGTGTCATTCATTTGCCAATCGTAAGAAGCATACAATGAATAAACATCTCTTACATAATCTCCAGTTCTTTCAGGTTTTGCCGGTGTACTACCCATTGCTTTGGTAGGTGAATTGTATACATCTAAATCTTCTTTTTTAAATGTGGCACCAATTAAAAATTTATCTTTTTTATTAACATCCCAAGACTTTTGTATATCGATATTAGTGTTATGCCCTTTTCGCCAACTATACTTAAAAGCTTTATCTATAGAACCATCTTGCTTTTTAAAATTTACTTGGTCATAATTTCTTTCTTGTGTATTGTAAGAAACATTTGCAATAAATCCATTTTGGTCATCATATCTAACAATAAAATTGTTGTTATGATCTTCATACTCTTTACTTTGATATGGACTTTTCAAATATCTATTATCCATAACATCAACAGTATTGTTTGTTTTCGAGTAGTTATAAGTAAATTTAAGATTATCGTTGACATTATAATTAAACAATAATCCTTTGTTTTCACCTTTTGAATAATTATAATACTGCTGATATTTAGTTTTGCCCATAGTCTTATTTACAACAGTAGTCATCGGGCTCATTTCCCCTCTATTATCCAAGTGAGTCAATAAGCTAAATTTCTCATTACCAACATTAACAGAATATCTTTCTCTACCATAGTTGCCAGCAGAGACTTTAATGCTATTTCTTACCTTATTTTTAGTAATGATATTAACTACACCACCAGTTGCTTCAGAACCATACAATACGGCACCGCCACCACGAACAATTTCAATCTTTTCAATAATATCAGTAGGAATATCTTCAAGGTTGTACTTGCCATCTTGGTTTAAAGGCATACCATCAAGCATAACCAAAGTTCCTTTGTCTACGCCACGAATATCAATCTTACTAGTCATTGAACCAAGTGCAACACCATTAGGACCTTGGCTAGAAGCAAAAATACCTAAAGCACCTCTTAATACTTCAAAAGCATTGCCAGCACCACTTTTTTCAATACGTTCATTATCAATAACTTCAACCGCTGCAGCGGTATCTAAATCCATTTTCTCCATTCTGCTTGCAGTAACAATCATCGGGTCAAGAGTAAACTCTTGTAAGGTGGTTTCACTTGCGTGTACCGCTGTACCCCCCCATTGCACAGAGCCCAAAATGAGCGCTGTCATCAACATAGCCTTAGTCATCTTTTTCATAAATACATCTCCTAAAAATTATTTTGAAACTTTCTCGCACCCAGTCTTGCATGGTCGTGCATTACTCATTTACAAACCAACCAAAATAAAAAGACCTTTTTTGCGCACAGCAAACAAAGGTCTTAGAAAAACTAATCGTTCTTTTACCTTGACTGTCTCGCGCAGTGTTAGTAAATCGCTTAACAGGCAGGTCTTCTGACTAAGGTTCATCGCAACTTCAAGCCTTCCCAGTTTTATCCAGTGACATTTTTTGAAGCGCTCACCATCACAGCGACGGGATCGTGTGGGAATCGCACCCAGCTTCCTCTCTAAGAGTTGAGTACCTGTTAGCTAATATTTATTAATTTTATTACGTTTCTTATTCTAAACTATATAGTTGCTATATACGCAAGCAGTTTCTGAGAATATTTCCTAAAAACTTTTAGATAATAAATAAAACGCCGCACCAACACTAAGGTTGACGAGGCGTTTTATAATTGACACTCATAAAAACTTCGGCTAAAATGTAATCAGATTATAAATTAGCCGAA
>JAFTMR010000109.1 GCA_017452325.1 Phascolarctobacterium sp.
GCGGGCGAAGATAGCTTCTGCCACGCTGGTCGTAGCGTCGTGATCTTGGAAGGTAATATTTTTAACCTTCAGTGCGTCTTTCAAAAGGAATTGTTTACGACGCAGGGTTTCAATGTCATTTTGTGCAAACCATTGGAAGGCGGTGTAAGGCTTCGGTACGAAGGAGGAAGCGCTTACAGTTACCTTGCAGCCACGTTTGCCGGTAACTTGGTAATATTTATATTGTACTTTCTTAGCCAAATCTGCAATGGCAAGAATGTCCTCGTCAGTTTCAAATGGCAAGCCAATCATGAAGTACAGCTTCACGCTGCTCCAGCCGGATTCAAAAGCTGCGCCCACAGCGTTCATCAAATCTTCTTCTGTAACGCCCTTGTTGATAACGTCGCGCATTTTTTGACTGCCTGCTTCCGGAGCAAAGGTTAAACCGCTTTTGCGCACTGCTTGTACTTCTTTGGCAATATCAACAGAGAAGCTGTCGATACGCAGGGAGGGCAGGCTTACGCTTACGCGATCCTTCTTGAATTCTGCAATCAGGTCACGCACCAGGGGAGCAAGGCAGGAATAATCCGCACTGCTCAAGGATACCAAGGACATTTCATTATAACCGGTGTTATCCACCAGCTGACGAGCCAGCTCCTTCAAAACCTCCGGCTTACGCTCACGCACAGGGCGATACACCATGCCTGCGTGACAGAAGCGGCAACCACGACTGCAACCGCGGAAAACCTCCAGCATAATTCTATCGTGAACAATATCATTGAAGGGTACGATGGGAGCAGTGGGGAAATCAATGCTGTTCATATCCTTGACAACCCGTTTTTCGATAGCAGCAGGAGCACCTTCGTGTAGCACACGCACTTCTTTTACAGTGTTATCTTCATTGTACACAGTTTCATAGAAGCTAGGCACATAAATCCCTTGGATTTTTACAACCTCTGCCAAGAAGCCTTGACGACCGCCCGGTTTGCCAGCCTTCTTCCAAGCTTTGTAAGCCTCCATTACTTCAATCATCACTTCTTCGCCTTCACCGATGATGGCAAAGTCAAAGAAATCAGCCAAAGGCTCTGGATTATAAACGCAGGGGCCGCCTACAATTACAAAGGGGTCTGCTTCACCGCGGTCTGCTGCCAGGACGGGTACGCCACCCAAATCCAGCATATTTAAAATATTGGTGTAGGAAAGTTCATATTGCAGGGTAAAGCCAACAATGTCACATTCTGCCAAGGTCTTTTCGGTTTCCAAGGTACGCAGGGGAATGTTACGCTCGCGCATTTTCGCTTCCATATCAATCCAAGGAGCATATACGCGTTCAGCCTGCACGCCTGCTTCCTTATTGAGCAGGTGGTACAAAATCTTGAAGCCCAAATAGCTCATGCCCACCTCATATACATCTGGGAAGGCAAGGGCAATGGTAGCTTCCACTTCTTCTGCAGGCTTGATGATGCTGCCAAATTCACCGCCGGTATAGCGGGCAGGCTTTTGCACGCTGCTTAATATGTCAATGGTCAATTCTTTTTCCATTATGTCCTCCTTAAAATTGCAGTTTTTGGTCGCGAACCTTAATGTTCAGCAGTAACGCCACCAGCATTGTATTAGTCATCAAAGAGCTTACCCCGTAGCTTAAAAATGGCAGGGGTACACCGGTTACAGGCATAATGCCAATGGTCATACCAATATTTACCATAATGTGGAACATAAACATAGAGGTTATGCCCACCGCCAGCAGGGTTCCAAAATCATCCTCAGCATTAAGAGCAATGGTAATGCCACGCCAGATGATGATGAAGTACATCAAAATTATAAAGGCTGCGCCAATAAAACCAAACTCCTCACCTACTACGGCAAAGATAAAGTCTGTATGGTTTTCCGGCAAAAAGTTCAGCTGACTTTGGGAGCCTTGCAGCCAGCCCTTACCAAACAAGCCGCCGCTGCCAATGGCTATCTTAGACTGAATTACATGGTAGCCGCTGCCGTAGGGGTCAAGCTCCGGGTTCAAGAATACGCGGATGCGATTCTTCTGATAGTCCTTTAAAACAAATTGCCACAGCAAGGGTGTCAGTGCTAAGAATAAGGTTGTGCAGTAAGCAAACCACCTGTATTTAAAGCCACTGACAAAAATCATCCCTAACAAGATGGCAATAAAGGTTAGGGAGGTACCTAAGTCCGGCTGCTTCAAGACCAGAACAAAGGGTATAAAAATATATAGAAACACAGGTAGGTAATCTTTAAAATCTTCCAGCCATTCAATACGCTTTTCCATAAAAGCCGCCAAGCATATGATAAGGAACACCTTGGCGAATTCTGAGGGCTGAAAGGTAAAGCCACCAATCTGAATCCACCGTTGCGCTCCCAGCTGGGTATGGCCAAAAAGCATTACCCCTACTAAAAGCAGTACGTTGAATACGTACAGCGGTGTTGCATAGTTTTTTAAAACCCGATAATCGAAGCGCAGAGTGCAGATAGCAAAGGCAATGGCGACGAGCATGAACATACTTTGGCGGTTCAGATGCCACGCCTTGCCCGTACTTATAGCGAAGGAATGGGTAGCGCTATCAATCAAGCCCAAGCCACAGCCCATCAAAATCAGTACGGCAAAAATCAGCCACCAGTCTAAATTACGTAAAATACGCCTTACGCCCATTCTGCTGCTCCTTTCCTAAAATCAGGTGTTTTTTTCGCGGAAGAATTCTTCAAATGCTTTATAAACAATTGGCCCTGCGGACAAGCTGCCATAGCCTCCCTGTTCAACAATGGCTACTACAACAAGCTCCGGATTTTCTACAGGACCGTAGGCTACAAACAAACCATGGTCACGTCCATGGGGGTTTTCTGCTGTACCGGTCTTACCTGCTACCTTGCGGGGCAAGGACCTAAAGTAAGACGCAGTACCGCCCTCCTCCGTAGTAGCGCTCATGCCATCCCGCATGTAGTCAATGGTACGCTGGGATACATCAATATGCTTGCTCTCGCTACGGTTTGGTCTACCAAAAATGGTTCCATCTGGATTCAGGTAGGATTCTACCAAATACGGCTGGTGCTTTATACCACCATTGGCAACACAGCTAAGCATTACTGCCAGCTGCAAGGGAGTAGAAAGGTTAAAGCCCTGTCCGATAGCTGCGTTGAAGGTGTCACCCAAACGCCAGCCCTCGTTCCAAATATCCATCTTAACCTGCTTGGAGGCAACAAGCCCACTGCTTTCGCCTTCAAGGTCAATGCCCGTAGGCTCGCCAAAGCCATAGATGCGCGCATATTTGGCAATGGCATCAATGCCAACGCGGTACCCAAGCTCGTAAAAATACACGTTATCAGACATTGCCAGCCCCTTAATGAAGGAAAGCCAGCCTAGTACTTCGCCGCCTGCATTACCCATAGTGGGAACCAAGGGGTGATAGCCGCCGTCATAGATAAGCTCCGTAAGCTTAACCTTGTTCAGCTCAAAGGCAGCACTGCCGGTAACAATCTTAAAGGTGGAACCGGGAGGGTACTCCCCGTTAATCGCCTTATTGTTCAGCGGAAAGTTAGGGTCATTGTTGATGGCATTCCAATCCTTGGTGGAAATACCATTAACAAATAAATTAGGATTATAATCGGGACGGCTAATCATTGCCTTTACCGCACCGGTGCGAGGGTCGAGGGCAACAACCGCTGCTGCACGCGCCTTGGGCGCCAGCTTCTTATCCCGCAAATATTTAAGATGCTCGTCAATAAACTGCTCCAGCTTGTACTGCATATCATAGTTAATGGTCAGCTTCAAGCTTTTGCCCTGTACAGGGTCCACAGTATCGTAATGCTGCACCACGTTACCGGCAACATCCACCTCTTCCATCAAGGTACCGTCTTCACCGCGCAAAACCTTGTCGTAGGTTTTTTCCAAGCCGGATTTACCAACTATGCTGCCTTGGGTAACATCTTTGAACAAGCCATTTTCAATCTCGTAGGAGCTAACCTCACCTACATAGCCCAGAGCGTGTACCGCCAAGGTATTATGCAGATAGTTACGGATGGGCTGTACTTGCAGGATAACATCCGGCAAATCGCGACGCTGCTCCTCAATCTTGGTTATAAGCTCTGCAGAAATATTGGTTTTCAGAACAACGGGTTCAGAATAATACTCATTGTCCTTAATCTTCTTCTCTATTTTTTCCAAAGGAAGATCCAGCAGGGCACTCAACCGCTCCAGCATCTTCTTATCGTATGTGCTTTGCTTTTGCAGGGCTACGGCGTAACCGGGAATATTATTCACCAGCTCCACACCATTGCAATCATAAATCAAGCCTCGAGGAGCCAGGATTCTTGATTGGCGCAGGCGGTTGCCATCTGCCTGCTTGGCATAGTAATCCCCACGCCACAGCTGCATGTAAGCCATTCTTCCTAATAAAACCATAAAAAGAAAAAAGCACAGCCAAAACATTGCATATAGACGTGCCATATTATGTTTATTAAGCATGTGCCTCCTCCTTCTTCACTTCAATATCAATAAGAAATATCTTCTTCACGTACCCAGTCATAAATTTTCTTCACCAGCTGTACCATGGGTACCACTAATAAAACATTACCAAGACAATAGCCAATGGTATCCCACACAAAATGAGGGAACATACTCCAAAGGCCTCCGCTTCTGATAAGCTCCACCCACCAGAGGGCAAAGCGTAGCAGCAAGCTAAAAACACCAATGGCAAACATATGGTAGGTAGGATTATCCTTGAACACCTTTTCCCTGGTAATGCCAATCAAATAGCCTATAAAGCCACGAGTCAGAATATGAAAGCCAAAAATACTTGGCGTCATGGCATCCTGCAATAAACCAATGCCAAGACCTGCCACCACGCCGGAGCCTTCCTTGCGCAGCATGGAATAACCATATAAGGCCAGCAAAGGCAAATCAAAATCTATCCAGCCCGTATAAAAAACAGTAACCGCGCCCTGTAACATCAATAAGAACAGAAACAGGACGGGCCAAATCAGTCTCCTCATTTTGCCTGTCCTCCCTGTAAATTCCTATCAACTTTTGGTTCCGGAGTAAAGTGTGTTACTACAAGCACATGCTCCACATCCGCAACGTCAGCAACAGGAGCCACATCTGCCTCCTGCAACAGACCTACATTACTCAATCGCACATCAGTAACAGTACCGATTAAAATATTTTCCGGATGACTGCCGCTGTAACCACTGGTTACAACAATATCCCCTTTTTTTACACTAGCTTCACGAAAGATATGCTCCATAACCAGCATATCCCTAACACCACTGCGGCCATTAACAACACCAATGGCTCTGGAATCGGTACGCAAAATTCTTGCGCCTACCTTGCAGCGGGCAGAGGTAATCAGCAGTACCTTGGAGTAATCATCATAGACCTCGTCAATAACTCCTATGAGACCACTGCCGTTAAGCACTGCCATCTCGCGCTGCAGGCCTGCATCCTTGCCAATATTGATATACATACTGTCGCGCAGGTCGCCAAAATTGCGGGCAACAACCTTAGCAGCACGAGTGGTTTGTGTTCTGTGCTGCTCCTTGTAATTAAGCAGCTCACGCAGCTGCTTGTTTTCTGTATAAATCGCCGCCATTGCCACATTGGCATTGCGAAGCTCCACATTATCTCGTTTTAGCTCTTTGTTCTCGCTCTGTAAAACTGTCAATGCACGCCAATAACCACGAATATTGTCACCGGTGTTACCAATGGCAACAAGCGCATTTTCTATAGGCAGTACCACTGTTGCTACAGCCTTGTTAATCAAGGGAAAACGGCTCTTGCCGGAAACAGCCAATGCCAGCATCGAGAAAAGAACCAACACGAACAGTGCGCAGAGCATTCCTCTTTTACTCATCGCGCTACCTTACTAAATTATTTAGAGGTCATAAAACCTTTTTTATAAACGTCAACGTTTTCTACAGCAATACCGGTACCAAGGGCTACGCAGTTCAAAGCCTCGTCAGATACGAATACCGGCATACCGGTTTCCTTGGAAAGGAGTCTGTCCAGATTACGGAGCATGGAGCTGCCGCCGGTCATAACAATGCCCCTATCCATAATATCTGCAGAAAGTTCAGGCGGAGTGCGTTCCAAGGTGTTACGAACTGCATCCACAATAATGCTCACAGGTTCATCAACTGCTTCGCAGATATGGTTGGCATTAACAGTAATATTCTTAGGCAAACCGCTTACTAGGTCACGACCACGCACATCCATAGTAGCAGGATTATCTACACGCATGGCAGTACCAATTTCAATCTTAATGCTTTCCGCAGTACGCTCGCCAATGAGCAGATTAAACATTTTGCGGATATAACGCACGATGGCAGCGTCAATGGAGTCACCGCCGGTACGAACGCTCTTGCTTACAACGATACCACCCAAGGAGATTACTGCTACCTCGCAGGTACCGCCGCCAATATCAACAACCATGCTGCCGGTAGCTTCCTGTACAGGCAAGCCGGCACCAATAGCTGCAGCCATGGGTTCTTCAATCAGATACGCTTCACGCGCGCCTGCTTCAATGGTGGCATCAATAACCGCACGCTTTTCAACCTCGGTTACGCCGGAAGGCACGCCAACCAAAATGCGGGGACGTACAAAAGACCTGCTGCCCATTGCTTTTTTGATAAAATGCTTGAGCATGGATTGGGTGATTTCGTAATCAGCAATAACGCCATCCTTCATGGGACGGATTGCCACGATATTGCCCGGAGTACGACCAATCATACGCTTTGCTTCTGCACCGATAGCCAGCACCTCGTTAGTATCAACTTCTACTGCCACAACGGAAGGTTCGCGGATAATGATACCCTTTTCCTTGCAGTGTACCAAGGTGTTAGCAGTACCCAAATCTATCCCCATATCATCGGACATATTATTGAAAAAACTAATATTAGGAAACTTAAATTTCATTTTTTGTTCCTCCAAAACTATAACGCTTCATTCTCTAGAAAACTATAATAGGTACCATCACCGATAATAAGGTGGTCCATCAGGGGAATCCCCAGTACCTTGCCGGAACGTGCCAGCATTCTTGTAATATCCTTATCCTCACTACTGGGCTTAGGGTCTCCTGAGGGATGATTATGAGCTACCATAATTGCCGCCGCGTGCTGTAAAAGCGCAGGGGCAAATACCTCACGAGCATGGACAATGGAATTGCTCAAAGAGCCTTCGGAAACAACCTCCGTCCCAATAACCTTGTTCCTGCCATTCAGCAGTACTACTATAAACTGTTCCTTAACTGCATAACGCAGGCGCGGCATCAAAAACTCTGCTGCATCCTGCGGACAGCTAAAATGTATTTTTTCAATGGGCTTGGCAGAAGCAATGCGCCTGCCAATTTCCAGAGCCGCTAAAACAGCTGCTGCCTTAGCCTGCCCCAAACCCTTTATATTCGTAAGTTCATGTAAGCGGGTAATTCCTGCCAAACGTTTATACAAACCACCATCAGCAGTAAGCTCACCCGCAATATCAATGGCTGACTTCTCAGCCGTACCCGTTCGCAGTAAAATGGCAAGCAGTTCAGCATCTGTTAAAGCAGCTGCCCCATTAGCTGCCATTTTCTCGCGAGGTCTGTCATTAAGAGGAATTTCCTTAATGGTTTTAATGTGCAATTAACGCACTCCTAGTTTAGCCAATACTAACTGCAAACGTGTAAGCGGCAACCCTACCACGTTGTTGTAGCAGCCGTCAATCTTTCCGACTAAAACGGCTCCCTTTCCTTGAATCCCATAAGCTCCGGCTTTATCTAAAGGCTCACCGGTAGCAACGTACTGTTGAATTTCATTATCTGTAAGGTCGCGGAACACTACCTTGGTTTCGCACACCTCTGCCAGCAGCTTGCCTGCATAGCTAACAGCAATACCGGTCAAAACCTTGTGAGTTTTTCCGGAAAGCTGCTTTAACATTTTAAAGGCATCCTCGCCATCCCGAGGCTTACCTAAAATTACACCCTCTGCAACCACCACCGTATCGGCAGCAATCACAGGCAAAGCATCACCTTTAATCTTTACTACAGCATTACATTTACCAATGGCATTGGCAAGCACAACATCTTCTGCCTGCACAGCCGCGCCGCTTACCTCGTCAAAATCAGCAGGGCAAACCTGGGCTTCAATGCCAATTTGCTGTAATAATGCCAAACGGCGGGGAGAAGCAGATGCTAAAATAACCTGCATAAGTTTCTCCTACCAATCCTATTTAGCTTCTTCCGCCGGCTTATCGTTCAAATCGATGACCATTTCCGGAACATCAATTTCTACAACGACGGGTTGAGCCCCCTGACGGATAGCATCACGTTTGAAAATACGTACATAGTTTACGGCAATGAACAGCCACAGAGCAATACCACCAACAATGAACCATAAGGGTTCCATATGGAAGAAGGTAGCCAAGCTTTGACCAAAGGCAAAGCCTGCGATAATGCCTAAAATAGGAAAGCCATAAATAATCAGCTGGCCTTTACGCTTTTCCAGCTCTTGATATTCAACGCCTACATTGTCGCCCACCTTGGCATTGATGGGGCACCAGCAGTCCAAATATTTGGGAATACCGGTTACGGTGGTTTTAGATTTATCAACCTTAACCTCTGCGCGTTCGCCAGTCTTTCTAATCAAAATACCTTTAATTTCTGCCATCACTAAACCTCTTTCTTAATATGCTTTCAGGAAAACGTACCAATAGCCAAAGCTAAAGATTACACCATACAGCACCAAAAACACCACGCAGCCCTGCCAGCATACGGGATAACCAAAGTTGATGTATTCGCCTAAGATACCGCGTTTGTTAAAGAAGGTATATTTTTTACGACGTCTGAACCAGGTTGCCTTGTTTACGGGGCCAATCAGCTTAGCAATTGCAAAAATGTAAAAAAACGCACCAATAAAAACATGAATTACTCTGGCGCCTACCAGAGCAGGTGCAACGTGTTCGATAGCTTCCATCTTGTGAATGTCTCTCCTTCTATTTAATGAAATAACAAGTAAAAGTTATAGGAGCAAATAAGCATACCACGACAAAGTATAACTCAGCTCATATAGCTTTTATAATTGAATGTATTTATCCGGCATCAGCTTACGCAGCACTTTGATAAACTGGTCACTGGATTTAAAGAGCAAGCCCGCCAATTTATTCTTTTTGCCTTCGGTAAATACCAGC
The DNA here is from genome assembly GCA_017452325.1 of Phascolarctobacterium sp. GTDB lineage: Bacteria > Bacillota > Negativicutes > Acidaminococcales > Acidaminococcaceae > JAHHUH01. The sequence continues at coordinate 9,143 of JAFTMR010000109.1, forward strand.
AAGCGTTGGGGATTGGGGTCCAAAGAATTGTAGCGGTGGATGTAATGACGGATCTTAGTCTTACGGAAGAAGCTCTTTTCATACTTTTGTGTAAAGCTTTCGGTACGGGTAAGATCCACAAAGTAGCTACGTTTCAGGCCTAAGCCATGAGTAATAACTTCCAGACGCATATCCTTATACAAAATTAAGGTGTAGCCATAGGATACGCGCCAAATCCACAAGCTCAAAAGGCAAAGGTCAATGCCCCAGCCCAGATAATTAATTCTACCGGTATCCATATAACCGGTTACTTCATAACCAAATAAAGCTAAAATTGCTAACAGCGCCAAGCCTGCAAAGATTTTTCTTTCATTAGCAGTAGTAGATGTTTCGCGATATAATTCTTCCAAAATGTTCCCTCCAAGATTACTATATATTGCGGAAATTTGTTTCCTTCTAAATCTTATTTATTATATCAAAAAAAAGATGGAAAGCCTATACCTTTTCTCCCTTCAGTAGTAAAAAAAGTAAAATCATAGAAGCACCCCAAGACACGAAACAGCGTAGCTTATACCGCAACGGCGTACCTGAGCGTACGTCGGGAAATAAGCTACGCTGTGATAATGCATAACGATGCCTATATGGGTTTTATCCTCTGACTTGTCCGTTACCATTGATAAGATACTTAGTGCTTGTCAGTTCAGGCAACGCCATAGGGCCACGAGCATGTAATTTTTGAGTGCTGATACCAATTTCCGCACCAAAGCCAAATTCAAAGCCGTCAGTAAAGCGGGTGGAAGCATTTACATAAACCGCAGCAGCATCCACACCTAATTGGAAGAGGCGGGCATTCTCGTAATCCTCTGTTACAATGCACTCGCTATGGTAGGTGGTGTACTTGGCAATGTGCTCCATTGCTTCCTCAAGGCTATCTACAAGCTTTACAGAAAGACGCAAATCACCATATTCAGTGCTCCAGTCTTCTTCCGTAACGGGTACCACCTTATCACTAAAGGCTTGTACCCCTTCGTCACCACGAATCTCTACGCCGGCTTCAAAATATTTCTCCAGCATAGGAGGCAGGAATTTTTCAGCAGCATCCCTGTGTACCAGCAGGGTTTCCATGGCATTGCAAACAGAAGGACGCTGCACCTTGGCATTGTAGCAAATCTTCATAGCCATTTCTACATTGGCAGAAGCATCCACAAAGGTATGGCACACCCCTGCACCGGTCTCAATTACAGGAACAGTAGCATTCATCACCACAGTTCTAATCAAGCCTGCACCACCACGAGGAATAACCACATCTACCAAGCCGTTCATATGAATCAAATCATTAACCGCCTGGCGGTCACTGGTATCTACAAACTGTACACTGCCTTTGGGAATGCCGGCTGCTTCTGCAGCTTCGGAAAGAACCCTGGCAATGGTCAAATTGGACTGCATTGCTTCACTGCCACCCTTCAAGATGACAGCGTTACCGCTTTTCAGGCACAGGCCTACGGCATCTGCAGTAACATTGGGGCGCGCTTCATAAATGATGCCGATAACCCCCAAGGGTACGCGCACCTTGGTAATGCTCAAACCATTTGCCAAACGGCTGCCGCCAACCACATTGCCAACAGGGTCGGGCAGGGCAGCCACTTGCTCCAAGCCTTCTGCCATACTGGCAATACGCTCCGGAGTAAGCTTGAGCCTATCCAGCATGGAAGCCTTCATGCCTTTGGCAGCAGCGTTTTCCATATCAATGGCATTTGCCGCCAAAATCTCTGCTTGTTTATCCAAAAGAGCCTGCGCCATGGCAAGCATCGCCTTATTCTTTACGGCAGTACTTGTAATGGCAAGCTTGGCTGCTGCCCTTTTCGCAGCAGTAGCCTTTTCTCTAACCAATTCATAAGTAGACATAATATCACCCTCACAGAATAACTAAATCGTCACGGTGGATTACTTCATCAAAATTTTTATGCCCAATCAAGGCTTCAATGTCACTGGACTTGCAGCCCTTAATCTTTTCCAGTTCACCGGAGCTGTAATGCACCAGACCGCGTGCCAGCTCATGACCTTCTGCAGTTTTTACGCTAATGGTACTGCCCGGCTCGAAGTTGCCTTCTACAGCAGTAATGCCTGCCGGCAAAATGCTACAGCCGCCTGCTTTATGTAATGCCTTTACGCAGCCTTCGTCAACAGTAATGCTGCCTTTAATATTGGCACCAAAGGCAAGCCAACGTTTACGGAACTGCAAACGGTTCTCGCGGCTTACAAAGAGAGTACCAATTTCTTCCCCATTCAAAATTCTGGGAATAGCGTTCTTTTCCGTACCGCTGGCAATTACCAGATGAATACCGCTGCTGGTGGCAGCCTTCGCCGCTTGAATCTTAGTAGCCATACCACCTGTCCCACGACTGGAGCCTACGCCACCGGCACTTGCTTCAATGGCAGGAGTAATCTCGCTTACCAAAGGAACAAGCTTGGCATCAGGATTAGTTTGGGGATTGGCAGTGTACAAGCCGTCAATATCAGAAAGAATGATTACCAAATCTGCGTCAATAATGCCTGCCACAAGTGCGGACATATTATCATTATCGCCAATCTTCAATTCATCAAGGGCAACAACGTCATTTTCATTAACGATGGGAATAACCCTTTGCTTGATAAGCTCCATAAAGGTATTGCGGGAATTGGTATAGCGGTGTCTGTCCAAGGATTCCGTCTTGGTCAAAAGCACCTGCGCCACAATCTGACCGTAATCTGCAAAAATCTTCTCGTAAGTATGCATCAGCACGCCCTGTCCTACAGCGGCAGCAGCCTGCTTTCCGGGAATAGTATCAGGCTTCTTAGGCAGCCCCAATCTATCCACGCCCACAGCAACTGCACCGGAGGTAACGAGAATCATCTCCTTACCCTGGTTCTGCAAATCACTAAGCTCCCTAGCAATTCTATCAATCTGGCTAAAATTACGCTTGCCGTTGGCATAGGTAATAGTACTACTACCCACCTTAACAACAACACGCTTTGCCTTTTTTAAAAGCTCTCTATTGAATACGTCTGACATTTTAACTCATCTCTTCTCAATAATAAAATTGCTTAGTTTTCCTTATACTCAAAGACCATATCGCGAATACGCACAGTCTCCCCTTCTTCCACGCCTCTTTCCTTCAGCGCTTCATCAATGCCCAAACGCTTCCAGATAAGTTGGAAACGATACAAAGCCTCGTCGTTGTCGAAATTGGTCATGGCTACCAAGCGTTCAATATTCTTACCACGTACTTCGTAGTCAGTATCATTGCCCACTACAATTTCGTAGCTGTCCGGGTCAATCTCGTCAAAACGGCTCAGCTCTTGCTCGTCCTCTTCGGGAACATATTGCTCCAACAGCTCGTAAGCCTTGAACATCAAGTCACGCAAACCTTCGCCGGTAGCAGCAGAAGCCTTGGTAATTTCGTAACCCTTAGCTTCAACATATTCCTTCAAGCGCTCAAAGTTTTCCTGCGCCTCGGGCAAATCCATTTTATTAGCAACAACCAGCTGTTTACGGCGAGCAAGGCGCTCACTGTATTGAGCAAGCTCGTTGTTAATTTTTTCAAAGTCTTCAATGGGGTCGCGTCCATCCACGCCCGCCACGTCCACAATGTGGAGCAATACCTTGGTACGCTCTACATGACGCAGGAAGTCGTGACCAAGACCAACGCCTTCGTGAGCACCTTCAATCAAGCCGGGGATATCCGCCAGAACAAAGCTGCGCTCTTCATCCACACGCACCACGCCCAAAACGGGAGTAAGGGTTGTAAAATGGTAAGCAGCAATCTCCGGACGGGCAGCACTAACTTGAGCAATAATGCTGGACTTGCCTACACTGGGGTAGCCCACCAAGCCAACGTCAGCCAAAAGCTTCAGCTCCAGCTTCAACCAACGGTTTTCGCCGGGCTCGCCTTTTTCTGCAAAGGTTGGAGCCCTGTTGGTACTGGTAACATAGCAAGCGTTACCTTTACCACCGCGTCCTCCTTTAGCCGCTCTGTACTCTTGACCATCCTCAGTTAAATCTGCCATAACCGCACCGGTGGCATCATCACGAACCAAAGTGCCCATGGGTACCTTTACATAAACAGTATCAGCGCGCATACCGGTACAATTTTTAGTACCGCCTTGACCGCCACGCTTTGCAACATATTTTCTTTTGTAACGGAAGTCAATCAGGGTGTTAAGGTTCTTATCTGCAACGAGCACAACGTCACCGCCGCGACCACCATTACCACCGTTAGGACCACCCTTTTCTACAAACTTTTCTCTACGGAAGCTGCTCATGCCGTCGCCGCCATTACCAGCCTCTACATAAATTCTTGCTCTGTCAATAAACATACTTTATCTCCTATTTCCTCAATGAATTATAATTTTAAATATAGTTATGAATATTATACCCTGCCTTTGCGTACTTGTTCAACACCTGTCCCATAAAAATTACTTATCCAACACTTACAAGACATATATAATGAAGAAAGTTGTAATTTTCACTTGGCGCCGTCTGTAAAAACTCCCTGACGTTTGTTACAAAGCGTACACTTTCTACTGCACAAGAACATTCCGTAAAACTTTAGGGCTTATTTGTAATTTTTTCTTGACAAACTACAAACCTATTGCCATAATAAAGAGAACACGTTACCTTTAAAATAAAATACCCTTTTGAAATGCAAGGAACGGGAAAATTCACTTGTCTTCCTTATTTAGAGATGCAGCGGTTGGTGCAAGCTGCAGGAGGCTGGTTGAAGAAGCTCACCCGGGAGCAGCTGTCCTGAAAATTTACTAGGGACGGACGCAGAAACAGCGTTAGTTATATAATGAAGAAAAAATTAGGGTGGTACCGCGCAAGCTTATCAATGCGCCCCTGCTGAAAAGCAGGGGCTTTTTATTTTTAAAACCCTTCCGTCATTGCCTTCGGCAATGCCACCTTCCCTTTCAGGGACGGCAAGAATATGGCTCCCATGAAAGGGGAGCTGTCAACAAGCGACAGCGAAGTTGACTGAGGGGTAATCTTCCAGTTTATAAAAACAATCTACATAATAACAGTTTGGAGGTCTTTACTCATGGGTATGACAATGACAGAAAAAATTCTGGCGAAACATGCAGGCCGCGACAGCGTAAGCGCAGGCGATCTCTTAGTTTCCCAAGTGGACATGGTATTAGCCAACGACATCACCGGTCCGCCGGCAATTACTGAATTTGAAAAGATTGGTCGTCCTGTTTTCGACAAAAATAAAATCTGCCTGGTTCCGGACCACTTCTCTCCTTGCAAAGATATTAAATCCGCAACCATGTGCAAACGCATGCGTGACTTCGCTCGCAAGCACGAAATTAAAAACTACTTTGAAGTTGGCAAGATGGGTATTGAACACGCCCTGCTTCCCGACCAAGGCCTTGCTGCTCCCGGCGAAATCATCATCGGCGCAGACTCCCACACCTGTACCTATGGCGCTCTTAACGCTCTCAGCACCGGTATGGGCCAAACCGATATTGGCGCTGCCATGGCAAGCGGCACCACCTGGTTTAAGGTTCCCCAAGCTATCAAAGTTAATCTGGTTGGCAAGCTGCCCCGCTTCGTTCGCGGCAAAGACATCATCCTCACCATCATCGGTATGATTGGTGTAGACGGAGCTCGTTATCAAAGCTTGGAATTCTGTGGCGAAGGCGTTGCAGAGCTTTCCATGGCTGACCGCTTCACCATCTGCAACATGGCAATCGAAGCTGGCGCGAAGAACGGTATCTTCCCCGTTGACGAAAAAACCATTGCTTACCTTGAAGGCCGCGTAACTGACCGTACTTGGGAAGCTGTTACCGCTGACGAAGACGCAGAATATTCTCAAGAACTTACCATTGAATTAGATAAACTGGTTCCCGTTGTAGCATACCCCCACCTTCCGGAAAACACTCATCCGGCAAGCGAAGGCGGCTCCATTAAAATTGACCAGGTTGTTGTAGGCTCCTGCACCAACGGCCGCTTAGAGGATTTGGCACAAGCTGCTGAGATTCTTAAAGGTCGCCAAGTTTGCGATGGCGTGCGTATGATTATCATTCCTGCAACCCAAGAAATTTACAAAGAAGCTATGCGTTTAGGCTACATTGATACCTTCATCGACGCTGGCGCAGCTGTTTCCACTCCTACCTGCGGTCCCTGCCTTGGCGGTTACATGGGCATTCTGGCAGCAGGCGAACGTGCTGTTTCCACCACTAACCGCAACTTCCGCGGTCGTATGGGTCATGTAGACAGTGAAGTTTATCTGGCAAGCCCCTATACTGCAGCAGCAAGCGCAGTTACCGGCTACATCACCAGCCCTGAGGAGGTAATGAAATGAGTAAAGTTTGGCGCTACGGCGATCACATCGATACAGACGTAATTATTCCTGCAAGATATTTGAACATTGCAGATTTCACTGAACTGGCAGAACATGCCATGGAAGACGCTAAGGAAAACTTGGTAGAAAACTTCGCAGCAGGCGTAACCCCCGGCGACTACATCGTTGCAGGCAAAAACTTTGGTTGCGGTTCCTCTCGCGAACACGCTCCCGTTGTAATCCAAGTTAAAGGCATTAAATGCATTATCGCAGATAGCTTCGCCCGCATTTTCTATCGCAACGCCATCAACATTGGCTTGCCCGTACTGGAAATTGGTAAGGACGTTGAACAGATTGAAGCCGGTGACGAAATTGACGTTGATATGGCGAAAGGCGAAATCAAAATCATCAACAAGAACATCACCATTACCTGCAAACCGTTGCCTGAATTCATCCAAAAAATTTCTGACTGCGGTGGCTTGATTAACTACGTTAAAGGAGAATAATCCATTATGAAAATTACCCTGCTCCCCGGTGACGGCATCGGTGTAGAAATTGTTGACGCTGCTGTTGAAGTGCTTGACGCAGCTGCTAAAAAATTTGGCTTTGAAATTGAATATGATAGACAACTCATCGGCGGCTGCGCTATTGACGCAACTGGCGTTCCCCTGCCGGAAGCAACTGTTGCTTCTGCTAAAGCTGCGGACGCAGTACTCTTAGGTGCGGTTGGCGGTCCCAAATGGGATAATGTTGCTCCTGACATCCGTCCGGAAAAAGGTCTCCTGGGTATCCGCAAGGCTTTGGGCTTGTACTGCAACCTGCGCCCCATGACCGTTTCCAGATTTACCGCTCACCTTTCCCCGCTGAAAACTGAAAACGCAGAAGGCGCTGACCTCTTGATTGTACGCGAGCTGACCGGCGGCATTTACTTTGGCGAGCACAACGAAGCTCACCTTAACGCTGACGGCATTGAAGAAGCAAGTGACGTTGAACTTTACACCCGTCCCGAAGTTGAACGCATTGCAAAATTTGCATTCGAAGCTGCTAAAAAACGTCGTGGCAAAGTAACCAGCGTTGACAAAGCTAACGTGCTTGGTTCTTCCCGCATGTGGCGTAAGATTGTTGCTGAAATGCAAGCAAAGGATTATCCTGAAATCGAGCTGAACAACTACTATGTTGATAACTGCGCAATGCAGCTCATCCTGAACCCCAAACAATTTGACGTTATTCTTACCAATAATATCTTTGGCGATATTCTGAGTGACGAAGCAAGCACCATCGCAGGCAGCATTGGTCTCCTGCCTAGCGCAAGCTTAGGTGATGGTACCGGTATGTACGAGCCCATCCATGGCAGTGCTCCCGATATCGCTGGTCAAGGCATTGCTAACCCCTTGGCAACCATCCTTTCCGTTGCAATGATGCTCCGTTTCTCCTTGAACCAAGCAGAAGCAGCTGACGCTATCGAAGCAGCAGTTGACGCTGTTATGGAACAAGGCTACCGCACTCCCGACCTGTATGAAGAAGGTTTGAAGAAAGTTTCTACCTCTGAAATGGGTAGTTTAGTAGCAGCAGAACTCTTAAAGTAAAATCGTTATAAGCACCGTTATGCTTTGTCACAGTTAAATTGCTTGCTCAACGTACGCTTAGTACGCCGTCGCTTCGCAATTATCACTGTTCCTCGCCTTCCGGTACTTCTAACAATTTTAGGTGTAAACAAGATATTACAAAAGACCGCTCATTACTTGGGCGGTCTTACAATTTAGGTGACCCATAATGAACAAAGAAACCTCTACAGAAATTGACACGTCCTTAGATAAATCAGCCTTCTACGAAGGCTTGCGCGACGGCATCCCCATTGCTTTGGGATATTTTGCCGTAGCCTTTTCCCTTGGCATTGCCTACCGCAACGCAGGCATCACTGCTTTCCAAGGCTTCCTCACAAGTATAACCAACGCTACTAGCGCAGGTCAGTTTGCAGCAGTAACCTTAATCGTAGGCAACGCTTCCTATTTTGAAATGGCATTGACAACCCTCATCATCAACGCCCGTTACTTTTTGATGAGCGCTGCCCTGAGCCAAAAGCTTTCTCCTAAAATGCCTTTCTACCACCGTTTTCTCTTCGGTGCTGCCGTAACGGATGAACTCTTTGGTATTAACATTGGTCGTCCCGGCTACCTTAACCCCTACTATTATTACGGGGCAGCTCTCGCCGCCGTTCCCAGCTGGGCTACGGGTACAGCAGTTGGCATTATCGCAGGCAACATGTTGCCCTCTCGCATTGTCAGCGCTCTTGCTGTTGCCCTGTACGGAATGTTCCTTGCAGTAATCATCCCTCCTGCTCGCAAGCACAAGATTATTTTCGCACTGGTGCTTTGCAGCTTCATTGCCAGTCTTGTGGCTAATATGTGGGCTCCCTTGGCTGCTCTTTCCGGTGGTACAAGAATCATCCTCTTAACAGTAACCATCTCCGCTATCGCAGCCTACTTCTTCCCAGCTGACGAACATTGCAAGGAGGTAAACGCAGGTGAAAAATAATATCTACATTTACATTGCAGTAATGGCTATTACCACTTACATCATCCGTGTACTTCCACTTACCATCATTCGTCAACAAATACAAAACCGTTTTATAAAATCCTTCCTATATTATGTACCCTACGTTACCTTGGCGGTAATGACCTTCCCCGCCATCGTCAACGATACCCAAACTCCCATCTCCGGCGCCTTGGCTTTAGTACTTGGCATTGTGGCAGCTTGGCGTGGACTCAGTCTTATCAATGTAGCAGCTTGCTGTTGCGCATTAGTGTTCGTTGTAGAATATTTCCTAATTCCATAAGTAACAAAAAAGCTGTTCTCAGTTTTGAGAACAGCCTTTTTGCTTTTTAGGAGATGAGTAGAGTTGAGGTATGTGAAAAGCTCTTGCGAGCGTTTTCCAAAATTTGGAAGCAGGTGCTTGTTAAATCATAAATAACAACCTATTTATTCCCTTGGTGCTTTTCAAAGAAGGCGTTGTATTCCGCTACAACCTTGTTGGCGTTTTCAATCGCCATGTTCCTTTGCTCAACGATATGGTTTAAATCGTCTGTTGCACCATCAATATACTTTTGGGCTGCGTCCATGTAAGCGTTCACTGCGGCAACCCATTTGGTAATGCCTTCCGTATCACCAATATCCGTAGGTGTGGGAGGGATGGGCGGCAGCACCTCTGCCTGCAAGGGATAAGCAGTAGCCATATTGGTAGCCTTGGGCGCAGCCTGCTTGCCTTGTTCCTGCGCCGTAGCTTGACCTTGACTTGCCTGCTCTACTACGGCGGTCTTGCCCTTGGTTTCGTCTTTGGCTTCCGTTACCTCTGTGTAAGCACCAAATGCCAAGCCCACCGCCAACATCCCCGTCAAAATCACTTGACTAATCTTTTGTTGACACATATATTCACCTTTACGTCTGTTGTTTTTAGAAGCTCTATAATAGGTACGCTCATGCTTTCCGCAATGCGCAGGTACACAGATAGGGGTA
>JAFTMR010000110.1 GCA_017452325.1 Phascolarctobacterium sp.
GTGTGGTTCCCTCTCCCATAACGACACCACCGGTGAACGCAGCTTTGGCGACTGGGCTTGCCACCAAATTGAGCACGAACTGAGCGGTATCTGGGACATTGCTCATGGCGCAGGCTTGGCTGCCATTTGGGGCAGCTGGGCACGCTACGTTTACAAATACAATCTGCCCCGCTTCGTACAGCTGGCAGTAAATGTTATGGGCGTACCTAACAACTTCCGCGATCAGGAAGCTACTGCTCTCGAAGGTATCGCCAAAATGGAAGACTTCTTCCGCAGCATCAATATGCCCACCAAAATCAGCGACATGGGCATTGAGCTGACAGAGGAAAATATCAAAGAGCTTGCTTATAAATGCAGCTTCAAAAACACTCGTACCGTTGGCAAAGTAAAAGCGCTGGATATGGAAGATATGGCAAATATCTATCGTGCAGCCAAATAAATACGACTAGATGAAAATTGCTAGAAGTATTGGAAGGCGAGGAACAGTGCAGTTTATGCAGCGACGGCGTACTTGTTGTACGTCGAGCAAATAAACAAGCTGTGACAAAGCATAACAATGCTTATAGCAATTTTAGCAAAAAAAAATAAAACTCCGCATCTTCCGATGCGGAGTTAATTTTTTGCGTAAATGCTAATTACATAGCTGCTTCTTCAACGGGATATACGCTGATTTGGCGTTTGTCGCGACCTTTGCGTTCAAATTTTACACGACCTTCTACTTTAGCATAGATGGTGTAATCTTTGCCCATACCTACGTTGTTACCGGGATGGAATTTGGTACCACGTTGACGAACGATAATGCTGCCAGCAGTTACCAATTGAGTGTCATGAGCTTTGGTGCCCAAACGTTGAGCGTTAGAGTCACGACCGTTTTTGGAGCTACCGGTACCAACTTTATGTGCGTGCAATTGCAGAATAAGTTTAAACATTACTTTCACCTCCTATGTTCCTTGATGCGAACATATTGCGGAAACTCTTGCGCCAGTTCTTCCAAGCCATAATACATGGTCATCAAAAGAGCTTGCGACAATTCGTCCGGTGCACTGTTCAGTGCTACTTCTAAAATACCGTCCACTTCATCCACACGATAGAACGGCTTACGTTTCAAGTGTCTTTCCAGTCCAATAATAGGCGCTTGAGTAAGTACGGAAACAGAATTACAAATCAAGTCATATTCGCCTGCTTCTACTGATTCCGCATGACCACTAACCTTGTAGCTAGTAATCATACCTTTCTTGTCCAGAGTTACATCTATCTTAATCATAAAAATTAAGCTTCGATTTTAACGATTTCAACTGCAGTGAACGGTTGACGATGACCTTGACGGATGCGGTAGTTGGATTTAGCTTTGTATTTGAAGATGAAGATTTTGTCAGCTTTGCCTTGTTCTACAACTTTAGCAACAACTTTTGCGCCTTCAACAACGGGTTTGCCAATTTTAACATCAGCATCGTTTACTACGGTCAAAACTTCTTCAAAAACAACTTCAGCGCCAACTTCTGCGTTCAGTTTTTCAACTTTTACGGTTTCGCCTTCGCTAACACGGTATTGTTTACCGCCGGTTTTGATAATTGCGTACATCTATTGCACCTCCCTTATGATAGACTCGCTAAATACGGTACTCTTATGAGTTTACGGAACCTCTCTACGCGGTTGGGGACGAACTGATAGCAGTCCATACTGGAATATTTTACCTAATATAATTTTATTTGTCAATACTGCTGTTATCCAAAATCATAAAAGATTCTGCATGCAGACCAGCATCTGACTCAATTTTTATGGTGCAGGCAAGCTCACGCTCCCATTGGCGCATATCCCTTTGCTTCAACCAATCGGCAAGCCAAGGATTAGCAGCAATCAGCACATTTTTAGAGCTTCCCCTTTGTCCAAGCAGGCTACGCAGACGACGCTTAATCTCTAAGGTCAGGGTTTCCCTGCTTTGGATTCTACCACTACCACTGCACACAGGGCAGGGAGAATATAATACGGAAGATAAATTTTGGCGGGACTTCTTACGAGTAATCTCCACCAAGTTTAAAACAGTGATATCCTGCACCTTGGGGTGCATCTTATCTCCACTCAGGGCATTCTGCAGAACGCTCAAAATCTCTGCCTTATGCTCCTCAGTATGCATATCTATGAAATCCACCACAATAATACCGCCAATATCACGCAGGCGCAGCTGACGAGCAATCTCCACCGCTGCCTGACGGTTAATTTCCATAATGGTTTCTTCTAAATTTTCACGACCACTGAATTTACCGCTGTTAACGTCGATGACGGTCATTGCTTCCGTATAGTCAAAGACAATGTAACCACCATTGGGTAAATCCACCTGCCTATCAGAGATAGAAGCAATAGCCTCCGTCTGACCGCAGTAAGCAAAGATATCCTCCAAGCCCTGGTACATCTTCAGCTTAATCTTGCTGGCCTGGGGAAGATTCTTCATTAACTCTTCCACCCGCTTGTAAATGGCAAGGTCGTCAATCATAATCTCCGTCAAATCGGGACGCAGGTAATCGCGGGCAATACGAATCGCCAGGTCCAGCTCCCTGCGTAAAAGGGCAGGCGCCTTTGCCAGCTTTTCGCGGGCAGTGAGCACACGCCACGCAGCAACCAACTCCAAAATATCCGCAGCCAAAAGCTCCTCGCTCACCCCTGTTGCCGCAGTACGAATCACAATACCCACGCCATCAGGCTTAGCTGCTTCACAGGCTTTTCCCAAGCGTTCACGCTCTGACTTATCCGTAATCTTACGGGATACGCCTATATAGGATGCGTAGGGCAAAAGCACCACATACTTGCCGGGCAAAGTAACCTCGCGGGTAGCAGTAGGCCCCTTAGTTCCGCGGGCGTCTTTGGAGATTTGCACCAAAACACTTTGACCTTCGGTTAGGTCCATTTTATCACCCAAGTACAAAAAGGCGTTCTGTTCCAGCCCAATATCAATGAAGGCTGCCTGGATGCCACGCACCACATTGCACACGCGTCCCTTAAAGATGCTGCCAACCAAATGGTTTTCTTCCGCGCGCTCTACCAAGTATTCCATCATGCGTCCGTCTTCGATTAGTCCCATACGGGTTTCGTCTTCGGTCGCACCAATAATAATTTTTGCTGTCATCATTGCCTCCTTTCTGCACTCGTGCTGTTATTTTTTAAGAACACTTTATTTTAACACATAAAAGTTTTTCTGGCAAAAGGGTACAGTAAAAATTACTATCATAGCGCAAAAAAGCTGTTCTCAAAACTGAGAACAGCTTTTTTGCTTTTTAGGAGATGAGTAGAGTTATGATATGTGAAAAGCTCTTGCGAGCGTTTTCCGAAATCACTTGACTAATCTTTTGTTGACACATATATTCACCTTTACGTCTGTTGTTTTTAGAAGCTCTATAATAGGTACGCTCATGCTTTCCGCAATGCGCAGGTACACAGATAGGGGTA
>JAFTMR010000111.1 GCA_017452325.1 Phascolarctobacterium sp.
CTCCTTCATCGTGCGCCGTTGCCACGACTTGGATAGAAGTGGTTACTGGGGACTATTAGTTTTAATCCCCGTCGTAAACTTTTTCTTCCTGCTGTACCTACTCTTTGCAAAGGGTACGGAAGGCTGGAACCAGTACGGACCGGATCCGCTGGAATTCGACTTCTAAACAAAAAAGCTCCGCGCTTGCGGAGCTTTTCGTTTTTGCAGTTATATCAACTTCCGACCTTTAAGAAAGCGTCAGAAGTACCGGAAGGCGCGAAGCAGTGAAATTCGTGTCGCGAAGGCGTACTAGAAGTACGTCGAGCAAGTAATTTTGCGACAACACAGTTAGACAGTGCTTATAGCAAATTTAGTACGTTAAGATTTCAGGACCATTCTCTGTGATAAGAATAGTATGTTCCCATTGAGCGGAGAGACTTCTATCATTAGTATAAACAGTCCACTCGTTAGCAGCGTCAACAAAAATGTCACGTTTGCCTGCGTTGATCATAGGCTCGATGGTGATAATCATACCGGGAACAAGGAGCATACCGGTTCCGCGCTTACCAACGTGGCAAACGAAGGGTTCTTCGTGGAACTCTACACCTACGCCATGACCACCAAATTCTTCAACAACGCTGTAGCCATGTTTTTTTGCCAGTTGAGAAACAGCAGCACCAATGTCGCCTACAGTACCCCAAGCCTTGGCAGCCTCAATACCACGTTTCAAACATTCTTTGGTAATCAGCACCAGCTTTTCAGCTTTGGGAGTTACTTTGCCAATCATAAACATACGGGAAGCATCAGCGTAGTAACCATTATAAATGGTAGAAACGTCTACGTTGACAATGTCGCCACTCTTTAATACGTCGCGTTCGCTGGGAATACCATGGCACACTTGGTCATTGATAGAAGTGCACACGCTTTTCGGAAATCCGCAGAAGCCAAGGGGAGCAGGAACTGCACCCTGAGCAGTGGTAAAGTCGTAAACAATTTTATCAATCTCCGCAGTGGTCATCCCTGCCTTGATGTGTTTGGCAACCTCGTCCAGAACTGCGGTGTTAATCTCGCAAGCCTTACGGATGCCTTCGATTTGCTCCGGAGTTTTAATCATATCCAGTTCAGGAACTTCGTAGCCTTTAGCTCTATATTCTTCAATTTTATCTACAATGCGTTGTTCCATTTTAATTCTCCTTAAAATACTTTTCTATCGTAGTATTATATCATAAATCCAGGCTAAGCAAATAAATTTATTATGACATTATCCGTTGCTTGTGTTAAAATACCTTATGTAATTATTTAATTTTGGAAAGGAAATTTACATGGAAGCTTATCTTATGCAATTTATCGACTTGGTTCTCCATTTGGACAAGCATTTGCCTGCCATCATGGTAGCTTACGGTCATTTTATTTACGCAATTTTATTTACAGTAGTGTTCTGCGAAACCGGTTTGGTGGTTACCCCTTTCCTCCCCGGTGACTCCCTGCTCTTTGCTTGCGGTGCCTTGGCGGCTACTGCCCCTGACGGCATGAACATTACAATTATCACCGGCATCTTCTTGGTAAGCGCTGTCTTGGGTGACGCCACCAACTATTTTATAGGCGAGAAGGCTGGTATGGCCATAATAAATTCCAAGCGGGGCATCATCAAGCCGGAGCATATCCAAAAGGCTCACGAATTTTACGAAAAGCATGGGCACAAGGCAATCGTCTTGGCGCGCTTCGTTCCCATCGTCCGTACCTTCGCCCCCTTCGTTGCCGGCATTGGCAAAATGCATTACGCAACCTTCGCCCGTTATAATGTTATTGGCGCAATTATTTGGGTAACCCTGTTCGTAGGTGGCGGTTACTTCTTTGGTAACATTCCCTTCGTAAAACAAAACTTCCCCATCGTAACCTTGAGCATTGTAGTTTTATCTGTGATGCCCATTGTTATCGAGTTTGTTAAAGCTCATCTTAGAAAATAGTTATAAGAACTTCTAATTATTTTGACGTAATATTATTGAAAGAAAGAGTGATATAAATGTACTGTTTCAATAGTGACTACACCGAAGGCTGTCATCCTGCCATTTTAGAAAAACTGATTGCGACCAATATGGTGCAAACCACTGGTTACGGAATGGACGCTTACTGCGACGAGGCACGCCAACTGGTTAAAGAAGCTTGCAACCGTCCCGACGCAGACGTGCATCTTTTAGTTGGCGGCACCCAAACAAATTTAGTAGTTATCTCCGCAGCGTTACGTCCCCACCAAGCAGTTCTTGCCAGCTTCCCCAGCCACATCAACACTCACGAAGCAGGCGCCATTGAACATGGTGGTCATAGGGTAATCCCCCTGCACACTGACGACGGCAAGCTGACTGCTTCCCAAATCGAAGCAGAATGGATTAAATACGACACTGACCCTGCCCGGGAGCATTGGGCACAGCCTAAATTAGTTTACATCTCCCAATCCACCGAAGTTGGCAGCATGTATAGCAAAGCTGAGCTGGAAGCACTCTACGCAGTGTGTAAAAAATATGGTTTGTATCTTTTCATTGACGGCGCACGTCTTGGTTACGCCTTGGGCTCTCCCGATAGCGATTTAACCTTGGAGGACGTGGCAAACAACTGCGATGTGTTCTATATTGGCGGTACTAAATGTGGCTTGCTCTTTGGTGAAGCAGTGGTAATCTTAAATAATGCCTTAAAGCCTGACTTCCGCAGCATTGCCAAACAAAATGGTGCCATCTTGGCGAAGGGTCGCCTTTTGGGTATTCAGTTTGGCGTTGTGATGAAGAACAATATGTATATCGAAATTTGTCGCCACGCCGTAGAGCAGGCTTATAAAGTACGTGATGCTTTCTTGGCAAATGGCTTCAAATTCATTACCGAATCTCCCACCAACCAACAATTTGTAATTTTAACTCCTGCTCAATATGAAAAGCTGAGCCAAGAATTTGTGTTAAGCCTTATCGAATATTTACCCGACGGCAATTACAGCGTGCGCATCTGCACCAGCTGGGCGACCAAGGACGAAGAAGTTGATAGACTTATCGCCATGATTCCGGAGCTGTAGGAAAATGCGCACTTCAACATTTAAGACCGAATTCATCAGCGGTATGCACGCAGCCATCCCCATTATCTTTGGCTTCATCCCTGTAGGTATTGCCTTCGCCATCATGGCAAGACAGGCAGGCTTCTCCATTGCTCAGACCTGTGGTTTTTCCATATGCGTTTATGCGGGAGCCAGCCAGATGATGGCAGTGGGAATGCACACTCAAGGTGCCAGCATCTTCGCTATTATTTTAGCTACCTTCTTTTTAAACTTTAGACATTTAATTATGAGCACCTGTGTTTTCGAGCGCATGCATCCTACAACGGCGAAGCTGAAACTTTTGGGCAGCTTTGGCGTTACTGACGAATCTTTCGCTCTCTTTACCACAGAAAAAGAAGAAAGGTGCACAATCGCATATTTCCTTGGAATGAACTGCGTCATGTACACCTCTTGGAATCTGGGCACTTGCATTGGCGCTATCGCCTCCGACTTTCTGCCGGTGATTATCACCGCCAGCTTCGGCATTGCCTTTTACGCCATGTTTATCGCTCTTTTGACTCCCAGTATTTCAACCAACGCTCGCTTGGGACTTTTGGTTGCACTCACCGCCATCTGTAATACGGCACTGGTGCAAGTCATCCCTCCCAGCTGGGCGATGATTGTTTCTACATTAGTATGTGCCTTCATTGGCATCTTCACTGTTGATTTAGATAACAAGGAGGAGAGCACCAATGAATAGCACCGAATATGCACTTTTAATTTTGGGAATGACCTTAGTAACCTACATTCCCCGTATGCTCCCTGCCTTCTTGATTGATAAGATGCGCTTCGGAGCAAAAGCAGAAAAGTTTTTACGTTTGATTCCCTACACCGCCATCTCCGCCTTGGTTTTCCCGGGCGTGTTCTTAGTTGACGGAACCAATCCCTACATCGGCATCGTGGGTGCGCTGACAGCAGGCATTTTAGCTTGGCGTCGCTTCCCCGTCATTGCCTGCGTCTTGGCGGCAATCGCCGTAAACTTTTTGCAATACTCTTTTTTATAATGCTTTAAGCTGGGCTAGAACATAGTCCAGCTTTTCTTGCCAATCAGGGCAAAAATCTGCGCCGCCTTGAGCACCATCAGGCTTACCGCCGCCGCGGCCGCCAAAGGTATCGTTTAACAGCTTAATGTAGGCGCGGCAGTCACCGGCTGTGTTCTTACCTACGGTTACAAAATAGCTGATGCGTTCAGGTTGCACTGCCAAGATTACGCTAATTGTATTTTCCAAAGCGCCAACCTTGGGCAAAATATTCTTGCCGTTTTTCGCATCATCCAAAACCAAATGGATAATCCTCGCACCATCAGCGCGAGTTTCTGCTGCTGCCAAAACTTCTTGGAGCTCAATCTCCAAAAGCTTGGCAGTTTTTTCTTTTAAGGCTTCCTGCAAGCCGGCAATTTCTTCCTTCATCTTGGCGTAACGTTCAGGCACTTCTTCAACTTTGGAAGAAAGGTCTGCAGCAATGTTATGAAGAACGCGGTTCTTCTTAGCGTAATCACCCATAGCTCGCCCGCCGCACAAAAGCTCCAGGCGTTGACCTTGCTTGCGACGTTCCGCACGAATAATTTTTACGCAGCCAACCATGCCCGTAAAGGGAGGGTGAGTTCCGCAACAGGTGCAAACGTCAGCGCCTTCCACCGCCACAATGCGCAGAATACCTTTCAAATTGCTGTTGAACTTGCGCATAGGAAGCTTCGCCGCCTCCTCGCTTTCCAAGTTCAGCACATTGATGGGACGGTTCTCCCAAATAATAGCGTTAGTTGCCTGCTCCACTTGCAATAATTCTTCCTCGCTCAAAGCTTTATCCAAATCTACGGTAACAGTGTCCTCATTCATATGGAAGCCAATATTTTGCGCATCAAAAAGCTTCCAGCACACGAAGGACAGGATGTGCTCGCCGCAATGCTGTTGCATTCTATCAAGACGCACCTTCCAATCCAAGGTCACTTCAACTTCTGCGCCAACCTCCACAGCCTTATCGCATTCGTGCCAAAGGCGACCATCTTTTTCAGAAGCGTGCAGTACATTAGCATCATTAATCTTACCCCTATCACTTAACTGCCCGCCACCTTCGGGGAAGATGACCGTTCTATCCAACTCAACAAAAAACTTGCCGTCCTTCTCCTCACAGGCAAGCACAATTGCCTTGCAATTTTTGAGCATAACATTATCATTATATAATTTCTCTGTCATGATTGAACCACATTAAAATCTTATGTGTTGCTTTAACATTATCTATGTTATAATAGTTTTGTTGTTTAAGCAAATTTTTAAACTAATCTTTTTGAGGAGCAATACTATGTTCAAGAATATACTTTTCGATTTAGATGGAACCTTAACTGATTCCTCCGAAGGCATTACCAAAAGTATGCAGGCAGCATTGCGTGCCATCGGCATTGACGAACCGGATTTGAAAGAGCTGTATAAATTTATTGGACCGCCCCTGCGTGGCAGCATGATTAAATTTTACGGCTCTTCTCCTGAAGAAGTAAACACTGCTCTGGAAGTTTATCGGGAGCGCTACACTAGAGTCGGCTGGGCAGAAAACAAGGCTTATCCCGGAATGGTAGAGCTTGTCCGCGATTTGCAAGCCGCAGGCTTCAGAACCGGTATGTGTACCGCAAAACCAGAGTTCTTCGCCGTACCCATTGCAGAAAAATTTGGCTACAAGCCCTATCTTGAAACAATTACGGGTTCAACCTTGGATGGCAGTATGGACGACAAAGCGCAAGTTGTGGAGCTGTCCCTGCAAAAATGGAACATCAGCACCGAAGCTGATAAAGAAACTATCGTCCTTGTCGGTGACAGACGTGAGGACGTGCTGGCAGCACACGCTAATGGCATCAAATGCATTGGTGTCGGCTACGGCTTTGGTAGTTACGAGGAACTTTCCGAAGTCGGCGTGGATTTTTGGGTAGAAACAGTAGAGGATTTGAGACAGTTTTTCTTAAAAGCGTGATAAGCACTGTCTGACGCTTTATGGTTATTACAAATATTAAAGCCTGCTCATTGAGCAGGCTTCTTTTTATTTCTCTTCAATTTTTACTTTTCTTCAATCTTAACTTCTACCTTTGCTTCCACACCAGTTTCACCTTGTGGTGCTTCCTCTTTTTTAGGCTTCTCCTTTTTCGGTTTGGGAGGTTTCTTATTATACTCGTTCATTACAGCATCAATATCTTCCTTTACCCAGCGTTCCAAAGCGTCTGCCATTTTCTTAACAGCTTCTTCAATGGCAGCCTTTTCCTCACCGGCAAAAGGTTTCAGCACGTGACTGATTACCGCTTTCCCATTACGAGCAGGATGACTTATACCAATTTTGAAACGAGGGAATTCGTCCGTACCCAAATGCTCTTGGATGGACTTAATACCATTGTGCCCACCTGCACTACCTTTTTTGCGGATACGCAGTTGGCCAACGGGCAAATCCAAATCATCTTGAATAACAGCAATCTCTTCATTGCCAAGGTTGTAGTAATTTGCATAAGCACCTACGGCGATACCACTCAAGTTCATATAAGTAGTGGGTTTGATGAGCATAATTTTTTCCGGCGCACGATACTCTGCGAACATAGCATTCTTATCAGTACGGTTAAAGCTTACTCCCCAACGCTTCGCAAGCTCGTCCACCACCATGAAGCCAATATTATGACGAGTGTTCTCGTACTCTTTACCTATATTTCCTAAACCAACGATTAGTTTCATTTCCAGTTCCTTTCTATACCCATCAACAAATTACTCAAGAAGATTGTGCTATACAGTTTACCATTATATATGAGTAAAGCTTGTTGTATTTATTTTTACTAATTTACGAACGGCATAATGTTATCATAAAATTTCTTATAACGCAATTTATCATAAAGCAATTTATAATTTTCCGCTCATAAAGAAATGCTTAACGTTCCCTTTAGTATGAAAATTTTGTCGTTCGCAAAACTCGTGCAAGCACTCAGACAATTGCTCACTACCAAAATTTTCTTGATTTAGGCGTCACTACATTTCTTAAATCGCTTGAAAATATATAAATTGCTCATCCTGCATTTCTACTCAACAATTCCCCAACGGTAACAAACTCATATCCATCTTTCCGCAACTCGTCAATAATTATTCCAGTCGCCTTCACCGTTTGCTCACGCGAAGCAATTTGTGCAGGCGCGTCCCCATCATGCAGCAAAACAATAGCTCCGGGGCTAGCCTCCTTGCACACACGCTCTGCAATCACCTGTACTCCGGGATTGGTCCAATCACGAGGGATAACACTCCAATTTACAACTCTTAGTCCTGCCTTGGCAACTTCTTCCATCACCAGCCAGTCCCTAAACCCATGGGGCGGACGCATATATTTTACAGGCTTGCCCGTCAATCCTTCCAAAACCTTTTTACCGGAAGCAATATTTCCTGCAAGCTCCGCTCTATCTAGCCTTAGTAAATCCCTATGCTCCCCTGCGTGCAAGGCAATTTCGTGACCCTTGCTCGCCACTAGGCGGACAACCTCCGGATAGCGGGAAGCATTATTGCCCACCACAAAGAAAGTCGCCGGCACTTGCCTACTCTCCAAAACCTTGAGCAAAGCTTGGGTATAAGGAGGATAGGGTCCATCATCAAAGGTAAGTGCCACAAGCTTTTTCCCTTGGGGAAGATTTACAGACGTAATCGTCTCACCATAAAAGCTATTCCCCGGAAGCACCGCCAAAAGCAGCAAGCTTCCCCCGCACGCCAAAGAAACGCACGCTAAAAGCGCCGCCACCTTCTTCCGCAACATCCCAAGCTTGCCAGCCCACAGAGCCATTACACTTATTAAACTAACAGCTATTAAAACATAAAGTATTCTCACGAAATGACCTCTAAAGTTTTAAATATAATTAGTACCTACAATTAACATTTTCAGCTATTCTAAGCAACGATTTGGAAAAATAGCGACGATAAGGAGAAAATATCGGTAGTGAGTGCCTGAGCTGTATTTTCTAAATTATTGCAAATACTAGGAAGCGAATTACGAACGACGATATTTTCAACTAAAAGGAGCGTCAATTTTTTCATGTTGCGTGGATACTGAAAATGTTATGTAGTAATCTTAATAATATTTATGGAAAAAGGCTTGCCGTTTGGCACGCCTTTTAAAATCCCTAAGCAACTCTTATTTACTAGTATCAAACAATTGGCTTACAGACCATTCATTGTAAATGCGCAGGATGGTTTCTGCCAAAATCGGTGCAATGGTAAGCACTTTAATTTTGGGATGAACCTTGTTCGGCGGCAGAGGAATGGTATTGGTAACAACCAATTCAGTAATATCGGATTGAGCAATGCGGCTCAATGCCGGGTCAGTGAGAATGGGGTGAGTGCAGCAAGCATAGATATCTTTCGCACCAAATTTTTTCAATGCGCGAGCAGCTTCAGTCAAGGAGCCTGCGGTATCAACCATATCGTCAACCATAATGCAGTTTTTACCTGCAACATCACCGATAAGGTTCATAACTTCTGCAACACCGGGTTCAGGACGACGTTTGTCGATAATTGCCAAGGGAGCGTTCAGCAGATCAGCAAATTTACGAGCGCGACCTACGCCACCAAGGTCAGGAGAAACAACGATAACGTCTTCCAAGTTTTTCTCTTTAATATATTCAGCCATGGTGGGAGCACCAAGCATGTGGTCAAACGGAATATTGAAGAAACCTTGAATTTGTGCAGCGTGCAAGTCAATAGTTACAACGCGGGTTACACCTGCTGCTTCCAACAAATCTGCCATCAATTTTGCGGTAATGGGTTCGCGACCACGAGCTTTGCGGTCTTGACGAGCATAACCATAGTACGGAATAACTGCGGTAATATGGTTAGCAGAAGCGCGCTTGAACGCATCAACCATAATCAAAAGTTCCATTACGTTATCGTTAACGATGGGACCGCAAGTCGGTTGAACGATGAATACGTCTTTACCACGTACGCTTTCGTTAATCATTACTTGAACTTCGCCATTATTGAAACGGTTAATCACTGCGTCACCAATAGTAGTGCCCAAATATGCAGCAATCTCACGAGCTAAATCAGGATTTGCGTTACCACAAAAGATTTTGAATTTGTTTACATCATTTAACATGCCCTAATCCCTCCAAAATTGAACATTAATAACATGTCCTTCTCTCGGTATAATTATAACCTAAGCCCATAGCTTCTACAAGCCTTTGCAAGGCAAAACCTTAGCTTTTACGTTGTTTTTCAGCCCAGCCTTCGATATTTTTTTGTTTTGCACGAGCAATACCTAAGCTGTTCTCAGGAACTTCTTTGGTAATGGTAGAACCTGCTCCGATATAGCTACCTTGTTTAACGGTAACAGGTGCAACCAGATTAGTATTGCAGCCTACAAAAACATTATCTTCTATAATAGTACGATGTTTCTTTTTGCCATCGTAATTTACGGTGATACAACCACAACCCATATTCACGCCACTGCCAATATCGCTGTCGCCAATGTAAGTCAAATGGGGCAGCTTAGTGCCAACCCCAACGTTGGAGTTTTTAACTTCTACAAAGTTACCAATCTTAACCTTGTCACTGATTACGGTGTCAGGACGCAGATGAACATAAGGCCCAACGGTTACGCCATTGCCAACTTCGCAGTCATGGCCATAAACAAATTGCATATGGGTATCGTTGCCAACCTTCACGTTAGTCAAGCGCACGTTAGGACCAACCTCGCAGTCTTCACCGATTTCAGTTGCGCCTTCCAGCCAAGTGTAGGGATAGATGATGGTATCTGCACCAATTTTTACGGTGCCTTCGATAAAGGTACTTGCAGGGTCCATAATGGTTACGCCTACATCCATCAATTTATCTAAAATACGATTACGCATTACGCTTTCTGCAACAGCAAGCTGTTTACGGGAGTTGATCCCCATAACCATATCACTATCTTCGGTAATTACGCCACCAACCTTTTCGCCACGTTCATTTAATTTGGAAAGAACGTCAGTCAGGTAATACTCTCCCTGAGCATTATTGCAAGTTAAAGTAGCCAGTACATCAAACATCAGAGGACACTCAATGCAGTAAATACCGGTGTTGATTTCTTTAATCAGCTTTTGTTCAGCAGTTGCGTCCTTTTCTTCCACAATGCCCAGTACGTTGCCAGCTTCATCACGCACAATGCGACCGTAACCATAGGGGTTGTCCATCATTGCAGTCAGTACGGTAGCAGCAGCGCCACTTTCCTTGTGACCTTCGTAGAATTTTTTAAGCTCTTCGCCATCGAGCAGCGGAGTATCGCCACACAAAATCATCGCAGTACCGGTAAAGCCAGCCAAAGCTTCTTTAGTTTGCATTACTGCGTGACCGGTACCAAGCTGTTCTGCCTGCAAGGCAATCTTACCTTGAGTACCAACCATCTCTTCTACCAGTTCAGCTTCATGACCTACGATAACAACCTTATCCGTAGCACCAGCTTCGCTAGCAACATCAATAACATGTTGCAGCATTTCCTTGCCGCCAACTTTATGTAAAACCTTCGGCAGCTTACTACGCATACGAGTACCTTTGCCGGCAGCCAAAATTACAGCTATCAATTCAGACATCTTCATGCCCCTTTCTTAACCCAAGATAGGTTCAATAGTTATTTTACGAGTTTCTTCATTTACATCATGCAAACGCAGGAAGGCAGTATAATCGCCAATCAGCTTTGCTTCCGGTTCCGCAGTTGCAATAAGGAAGGCTTTGCCAACCACAGTAGCTCCCACTTCTGCCACCAGCTCCATCATACCGCGGGCAGTACCGCCGCCCTTCATAACGTCATCTACAATCAGCACTTTCTTCCCAGGCTGCAGTACGCGTTTGGGCAATGCCATAGTGCGGATGGTTTTACTGGAACCACTGACATAGTTAATGTTCACAGTAGGACCTTCGGTAATGTAATTATCGTGACGCGCCATTACCAATGGTACATTAAATGCCCTTGCTACCAACAGCGCCAAAGAAATACCGCGAGTTTCTACTGTCATAACATAATCCGGAGCCAAATGCTGTAAACGGCTCATAAAAATTTCGCCCAGCCTAAACACGATTTGCGGATTACATAAAATATCAGTGATATACAAAATACCACCTGGCAAAATTCTATCGGGAGAAGAAAGCTTGACTGCCAGTTCTTCCAAAAACTCATTATCATCTTCAAGCCTGCGTCCCGGAACAAAGCGTACGCCACCGGCAGCTCCAGCCAAGGTTTCTACCTTGCCCAGTCCAAACAGTTCCAAACCGTTCTTTACAGCCAATACGTCCTCGCTCAAAGTAGATTTTGCAACTTCAAATTTCTTGCAAAAATAGGAAAATGAAAATAAATGTTGGGGATGGTCTACCAAAATCTTAGTTAAAGCAACCACGCGCTCCATTCTCTTTGCTCTTCCCATAATCGCCCTCTTTTCTAAAATTTATTTATCAAGAAGATAGTTTTAACCCAAATATTTTTGCGCCACTTCCAAATCGGCAGGCTTATCAATATCCATACCAATTTCAGCATAGGAACTGATTACAGCTCTACCCTCAAAGCCAACAACCAAACTGCCACGTTTTTCAATATCGTCTAGACTGAGACAACGGAATAGGAATTTCAGGATGAAACCAATCCCGAGCATGCGCACCAATTCAGCCGGCTTCTTACGTTTAGCAAAAATCTCCTGACCTTTCGCCAAAGCAGCGGGTATAACCTCTGCGTCCATCATCATAATGTTGCCACCGGTAAAGCAGCCTTCCTTAATTTTGGCATAGGTACGTTTAGCCTGCGGAAAGGCAGCTTCACAAACCTCCTTGGGAATCAGGGGATAATAGCTGTTACCACCGGGTCTTGCCTCGCATTTATCCAAGAAGTCATTGATAGCGGCACCATGTAGCATGGGGATGTCATCACAAACGAACAGCACCTTGCCATTATAATTCAGTTTCGCCACAGCCTTATCCGCAGTGGAGGGCAGGTCTTGCGCCGCTTCACACAGCTCTACCCCTGCAGGTAACTCCTCTCCGACGATAGCATCTGCAGAGATTGCCAGCAAAATACGTTTTACCCTACCGCTCTCACGAATTGCCTCCACTATATAGTCAAGCATACGCTTGCCATTTATCTTCGCCAAGCAGCGCACATCAGTTCCGGCAGCTTCTTTCAGCCACGGGCAACGACCGCCTGCTAAAATTACTACATTATATTTCTCCATATCAGGTAACGGGATTGATGGATTTCATCAAAGTATGTTCTGCGTTTTCAATATGAATCCGAGCAGCATTCTGGGCGCGCTCTACATCACGAGCAGCAATGGAATCTACTAAAGCACGATGCTCATCCATAGTTTCAGTTAAACGACCAGGATAACTCATGGAGCGACCACGAATACTGGTAACCTGTTCACGCAAATTATTAATTATAGAATGCAAACGGTCATTACGGCTTGCCATATATAATACTTCGTGGAAAGCAGTATCAACCTCTACAATTTTTTCCATATCGCCGGCGTTGATGTACTGTCCAAATTCTACTAGCAAACGGTTCAGGGTTTCCAGCTCTTCGTCAGTAATACGTTCCGCCGCCAAACCTGCTGCCAGTTCATCCAGACAAGTACGGATTTCATAAATCTCTGTAATATCACGAATAGAAATATCCGCTACATAAGTACCACGTCGAGGAATCATTACCACAAAGCCTTCTAGTTCAAGCTTGCGGATAGCCTCGCGGACGGGAGTGCGGCTCACACCCATTTCGTCAGCCAGCTGGATTTCCATCAA
Organism: Phascolarctobacterium sp.; assembly: GCA_017452325.1. Taxonomy (GTDB): domain Bacteria; phylum Bacillota; class Negativicutes; order Acidaminococcales; family Acidaminococcaceae; genus JAHHUH01. Next base: position 12,811 of record JAFTMR010000111.1, read on the forward strand.
ACGTTCTCCGGGACTAAAGGTACCGTCAATAATTGCTTGGCGGATGCTTTCACACACCAGCTCACGCAAAGGTTTGTAGCTATCCAGTTTTATAGGTTGTAAATGTCCTGCCATTATATATCCTTCCTCCTTACGGTAGTTGTTATAGCGGTTTCTACATTAAAGTCCTGCAATGCGTCAACAATTTTTTTGGCAATCTCTTCACTATCAGCAAAAGCGAAAACGGTTGGCCCACTACCACTCATCATTGCAAAATGCGCTCCCGCGTTAAGCATAGCCATTTTCAATAGAGCAATTTGTGGATGAGCAGGAATAGTAACGGTTTCCAAGGCGTTCCCCATAAAAGGAGCCATCGCCCTTGCCCCCTGCGGTAGGTTTTCAGCAATTTGCCAAATACAAGGATTATTTACAACACGCCCAGGATCATAATTTTTGTAGACCCAAGCGGTAGATATATCCAAATCTCTAGGCTTTGCCAAAACGACAAAGCTTTCCGGCATATCGGGCAGGGGCAAAATAATTTCCCCACGTCCTTTAGCAATGGCACTGCCACCATGAATACAGAAGGGAATATCACTTCCCAGCTCCGCACCAATGGATTCCAGCTTATCGCCATACAAATTCAGCTTCCAATATTTATTCAGACCGCGCAGTACTGCTGCTGCGTCACTACTGCCGCCAGCCAAGCCTGCCGCCATAAAAATGCTTTTGTTCAATATGATATGAACATTCGGAGTGATATTATATTTTTCTGCCAAGAGGGCAGCAGCCTTATAAGCCAAATTATCCTTACCACAGGTCAGACCTTCTACGTTCGTACTAATCTCAATACCATGACCTTCTGTAATTATAACCTCATCACTAAGTCCCACACTCTGCATAATCATGCTAACCTCGTGATAGCCATCTTTACGCTTGCCTAAAATGCGCAGCCCCAAATTAATTTTTGCATAAGCCGTTTCAATGATTTTTTCAGCCATATCCACACACCTTGTCCAATCTAAAATTGTATACAGTATTATTTTATCTTGCTTACGTTATCACTGCAAGCAAATTCTCGAACGTTCGCCACATTATTTTAATTTTTTATTTACATTCTTTTTGCCCTAACTTATTTGTTGATTTTTTCTTCCAAAGTGTTACTATATAGATGATTTCAGTATTTTAGTCTTTTATATTTCAGAAGGAGTATCTATGAATAAATTTACTAACAGTATTTTCTATCGTTACGCCATGGTCGCTATCTCCTGTGTTGTCATGGGCGTTGCCTTCAATACTTTCTATGTTCCCAACAAACTTCTGAGCGGCGGCATCAGCGGTATTGCAGGTATTTTGTATTACACCATGGATTTACCCATTGGTATAGTCAGCATCATCCTTAATATTCCTCTCTTCATCCTTGGCTACAAATTTATGGACAAGGAATACCTTATCGGTGCTTTGTACGGAATGTTTGTCTTCTCCTTTGCCTTGGATTTCTTTAGCTTTATGGCAGCGTTCCACCCTGTCCGCGACACTATGCTTTCATGTATAGCGGGCGGTGTAATGTATGGTATCGGTGCAGCCCTTATGTATCGCGTTGGCGGTAGTGGCGGCGGAACAGATATCATTGGCGCCATCATCCAAAAGCATTATTCCATTAGTATTAGTACTACAGGCTTTATCTTCAATATCGGTTTGTTATTTGTAAGCAGCTTTCTTTTTGGTATTGAACCTGCCCTCTACACACTGCTGACCATGTTCGTAATGACCAAAACCTGTAACGCCTTTGTCATTGGCTTTGATTTTAAAAAGAATATTATCATCATCAGCGACAATCCTGAGCCCATTGCCGAAGCCATTATTAAAATTGTTGGTCGTGGTGTAACCTACCTTCACGGCGAAGGTGCCTTTACCCATCGCGAGCGTGATGTTCTCTTTGTTGTGGCAAAGCTTACTCAAACTGCCAAAATCCGCTCCATTGTCCGGGACATTGACCCCCATGCATTTATGATCATCCATGACGTTAATGACGTTTTTGGACGTGGCTTCACTTTACAAGCCAGTGGCCCCAATTTCCCCAGACCTTTACCTCCCAAGGATGTTCATCATGAAAACTAAAGCCTACTTATTTATAATAGCTAGCGCCATTTTTTGGGGATTGATTGGTCTTTTTGTTAAGACTTTGGTTTCACAAGGCTTTACTTCAATGCAGATTGTTGCCATCCGCGCCGTAGTCTCTGCCATTATCATGGCAGGAATCCTCTGCAAGCTTGGTTTCGAGCATTTTAAAATCAATCCCACGACTATTGCTCCTTTAATCGGAATGGGAGTTGTAAGCTTAACCTTTTCCAACTACTGCTATTTTAATTGTATCAAGCTCAGCTCTCTTGCGGTGGCAGCCTTGCTCCTTTATACCGCCCCTATCTTTGTAATGCTAATGTCCCTGGTTTTATTCCGCGAAAGCTTTACTCCTGCCAAAGGAATTGCTCTTGCAGCTACCTTTATCGGCTGCGCCTTTATCACCGGAGCCTTCGACAGCGAAGTAAGCCTTTCCTTGCAGGGCATAATCTTTGGACTGGGCAGCGGTATTGGCTATGCTCTGTACAGCATCTTTGGCAAATATGCGATCCGCCATTACTCTACCCTTACAATTACAACCTATGCTTTTATCTTTGCTTCCATAAGCTCCATTCCCCTGGCAAATTTTACCAGCGCCAGTCTTGCTAATCTTTTTACTAGCCAATCAATATTGGCGGCTCTTGGTTTAGCAGCCCTATCTACAGTTATTCCTTACTGGCTTTATACCTTGGGCTTAGAGCAGGTCGAAGCAGGACGCGCCTCCATCTTGGCAACGGTGGAACCCTTAGTGGCAGCATTAGTGGGCATTACCCTCTTTAACGAGCCTATTACTACCAATAAGCTTCTCGGAACAATACTTATCTGCAGTTCCATTGTTCTCTTAAATTTGCCAAGCAAAAAACTTAAAACTTCACAAGACGCAAAATAAAAAGGGACTTGCCGGCAATGCAAGTCCCTTTTTATTTTGGTTGGAGGAGAAAATATTAACTTGCTTCATAACTAAAGCAAATCGGAATACCTGTTAGTTTAGCGCCGATGTAGAAAGAATGGTCAAGGTCAAAGCTAAATATCAAAATTCAGAAGAGAGAATCAGGTTTACATCGGTTAGCCATTTCTAACTTTTCTTTATTCTAGCACAACTTCTTCTGGTTAGCAATAGGTAACGAAGAATTTTTTATTGCTCTTAAAATCTACTTTTTCCAGACGTAGCTACAAATTTCCTGTAGCACTCCTGGCAACACTTCTCCCAAGCTTTGCATATGCACCCGCTCCGTCCTTTGGTGCAAATCCTTGCCCCATGGTCCCAAAAGCAAGAAAGGTATCCTAAGCTCCGCCAAAACTTGCATATTATAACCGTATAGCCTGCCCCAACAAGGCATGTTGGCTGCCAAAGCCTCGCTGTCAAATGCAGCATCTATTCCCAAATAACTGCAATCGGAAATTCCCATGAAGTATTCCTTGCATTTCACAGGCAACAATGTATCGACGAAGTCAACCACTTCTTTAAAGCCTGCGCCCACCAGCTTGCCACTATTCAGAGCCGGATAATAAGGAGGTGCAAAGGCCGTAATCACTACGGGAAAATCCATCCCCGTAAAATCCAGCACCTGCTCCATAGCCCACAAA
>JAFTMR010000112.1 GCA_017452325.1 Phascolarctobacterium sp.
GCTCTACCACTGAGCTATTCCCGCAAATGGCGACCCGGAAGGGACTCGAACCCTCGACCTCCGCCGTGACAGGGCGGCATTCTAACCAACTGAACCACCGGGCCATTCGTCAGTCGCCTGACATTTATAAATATTACCATAAGTCATTCATAAATGCAAGCTATTTTTTAAACTTTTTTCAGATTTCTATATGAGCCTCATAAAACCAGCTTAACGAGGGGATGTCCATAAAGATTTTAGAACATAATATCCCCCGGCTCGTAATCTACTGTAGTTTTTACAAAGGCAATCTCATTACAGTAAGGATACTGCGGACAGTAAACACATTCCTTCCACACCTTTTGAGGAAGCTTTTCCTTAGCAGTTTCAATATAATTACACTTAGCAAAAAAGCCAGGTTGATAAGTTAGGGTAAAGAACATCTTTACACCACGCTCAACGCCTTCTTTTTCCAATAGTTCTACAAGCTTCCTGCCAATACCTGTACATTTCAGCTCCGGGTCAACAGCAAGAGAACGTATTTCTGCTAAACGGTCCCACACAAAATGTAACGCGCCACAGCCAATCAAATGATTATTTTCTACGGCAACAATATAGTCACGCAAATTTTCGTAAATAGAATTACGAGAACGCGGGAGCATCAACCCTTCTTTGGCGTAATCGTTAAGCAGCTTATGGATTTTTTCAACATCATCAAATTTAGCGGTTCTATATACAATCATAAATAACCTCTTGATATATTATTGTATTACTACTTTCCTACATACGCTCGCGCAACAAATCTGCCGCTGCACACAGCGCCACAATCATTGCACTAGGACGGGGAGGACAACCGGGTACCGCAATATCTACAGGCACAACATTAGCAACCTTACCTACGATGGCATAAGTATTACCATAGGTTTCACCACCTGCGGCACAAGCACCACAAGCCATAACAAGGCGAGGTTCCGGCATAGCCTCATAGGTCATACGCAAAGCCTGCTCCAAGTTACGACTAACTACACCAGTTACCATAATCATATCTGCGTGACGAGGAGAAGCAACAAAGGCAATGCCATAACGATGTAAATCGTAAATAGGATTGCTTAAAGCACACATCTCAAAATCGCAGGCATTACAGCTGCCAGCGTCAACATGGCGTACATGTAATGAACGGCCAAGCTTAGCTGTAACCATTTCCTTAATTTCTGCTTGAGCTTCCGTCAAAATTTCTGCCAAAGCTTCTTTATTGCTATGCTGCAATACGCCCTCGGCGCATGCCTCTACACAGCGACCACAAAAAATACATTTTTTATAATCAATTTGAGGCTTGCCGTCAACCATACTAATTGCCTTCACAGGACAAGCGTTAATACAATTGCCACAGCAGGTATAGTTTTTTCCGTACATAACTTTAAGCTGACCACGCATACGTCTATCACCGCTGGTTTTAACGCTTTCAGTTACTATTCTTTTTGCCAAAATGGCCTCTATCATCTTTAACACAATAGTTCCCCCTATCGGTCAAGGCAAGCATAACATAGTTCAAAACTTTTATTTATGAGCGGAAAATCTGGAATAATATCTCCCTGCACTGCTACGGTTAACGCAGGCCAGTTGGGATAAGAGGCTGAGCGGACAAACAATCTGTCAATACGCCCTGCTTCATCCAACATTAACCAATGAACATTATCCCCGCGGGCAGATTCGCTAATGCCCCAACTACCTTCCAAAGTACGCAGCTCTCCCAGATCTACCAATAGCTCCTTACTATTATCGTAACGAAGGACACTAACAGCTTGGCGTACGAGCTTCAAGCTTTCAGCAACCTCTGCAATGCGTACCTTAATGCGGGCTTCAACATCACCGGATTTTTCTGTTACAAGGTTAAAATCAAGCTCATCATACACGCCATAGCCCATATCTTTACGGCTATCTAGCTGTATTCCACTGGCACGTGCACCTACTCCCACCATTGCTAGGTCAAAAGCAGTACGTTCCTTGATAATACCTGTTGTGCGCACACGATTGATAAAATTATTCTGCTCCCACATAATATGTTCAATGGCAGCATATTCCTTTTCAACCTCACGCAGTACTTCCTCTATCTCTTCCAAGATATGGTCATCCACGTCATATTTAACACCGCCGGGAACAATCAGTCCACGCAGAAAGCGATTACCCGCCAGCACTTCATTTAATTGCATCAAATATTCTTTTAAACGGGCACCCATACTGATTACCGGAGAAAAGCCTACGCCTGCGCAGACATTCCCTGTATCACCAACATGGTTATACAAACGCTCCAGCTCTGCTGCCAGCGTACGGATGTACCAGGCACGTTTCGGAATCTCTACGTCAGAAAGCTTCTCTACAGCCTGACAAAAGCTCAGAGTATTGGCAACGGTGCAGGCACCGCAAATGCGTTCCACCAAAAGCAATGCTTCCCAGGGAGTCTTACCCTCTACTGCCTTTTCGATACCTCTATGTGTAAAAAACAACTTAGCATCTAATTGCAGCATCGCTTCACCGGCTTGGCTAAAGCAAAAATGTCCTGGCTCAATGATCCCCGCATGGATTGGTCCAACAGGAACTTCAAAAAGCCCCTCGCCCTTAGCAGCAATCATATCATAGTCACGATGTCCACGCACTTGAATATTAGCAGGCAAACGTTTACGCAAGGGATAGAATCCTTTGGGGAAGCTTTCGTGCAAAACCAAGGGACGTAAATCCGGATGCCCCTCGGGCATAAAGCCAAACATGTCGTGAAGCTCACGCTCATACCAAGCAGCAGCAGGAAGCAAGGTTGTCAAACAGGGATAGCTAAGATCACTATCAGCAGGAAACTCTGCTTTTACAGTATCCAAGGTACGTTTATCCTTATTATAAAACAGGCAATAGATGGCAAGCCCGCCACCACGATGGGTTTCATCTGCTCCAAACATAGCAGCCAAATGATGTTTGCCACCATCACTGCAAATATTTGCAGCGCCACGTAAATGTTCAGGTTTTACATGCATCACCATTTTAGCCTCCTATTACCTTTACAGCATTATGTAAAAGATTATTAATCCAAGTAATTTTTTCAAAGCCTGCACCCACGATACAGGTCAACAATAGCAGTGTTGCCAGGACAGGGATATCAATCTTACCTAACAAATCTCCCAAAGGCTTACGCTTAGCAGTATCACAAAGCATACGCATACCATGATACAAAATACCAATGAGCACACCTGTCAAGAGAATAATCAGCAATCCCCCTGCAACCCAATGACCATGACGGAACATATCCGTCAAGATATAAAATTTACTAAAGAACAACCCCATAGGCGGTAAGCCTAAAATACCGAGCATACCTGCCAACCAAAAGGTAGCCGTATGAGGAACATCATACATCATGCCATGAATACGCATCATATTGCGTGTCTGATATTCCTGAATGATGGTACCTGCAATATAGAATAGTACAAACTTGATCAGAGCGTGACTATACATATGTAATAGTACTGCTTTTAAGGAAAAGGCAGTAAAGACGCCAATACCAGCCATCATAATGCCAATATTTTCCATGGAAGAATATGCCAGAATACGCTTTACGTCACGTTGCACAACAACAAAGGGTACTGCTATGGCAACGGTAAGCACAGCAAAAAACAGCACCATGCTTCCCATCAGCTCCGCCCCCGCAGTCGGAAGCATAATTACTAAATTACGCAGCATAACATATAAAGCACAGGTACATAACGCACCGGACAGCATACCACTAGTCAAAGAAGGTGCTTCCGCATAGGCGTCAGGTAACCAGGTGTGCATAGGTGCCATACCAATTTTAGTACCATAACCAATCAAAATAAACATCAACGCCAGCTTAGTCAAAGCAGGATCAAGAATAACTGCATGTTGATGTAAATAAAGCCAACTCAATGCCTTATCGCTACCCATAGCACTGATTTGCGCATAATATAAAATCAAAGTACCCAAGAGCGCCAAACAGATACCCACAGTACAAACCATAACGTACTTCCAGGTAGCCTCAAGAGCAGCACGAGTAAACTTGAAAGAAATAAGCAAGGCAGAAATCAAGGTAGTAGCCTCAATGGCAACCCACATCAGACCTAGGTTCTTTACCAAAAGTACAATGAACATAGTCCAAACGAAGAGCTGCATCAAAGCAAAGTAACGTCCTGTCTGCAAGCGTTCCCCCTTCAGCACACCGCAAATCTCCTCGCGAGTCAGATAGGAGCGCGCAGTCCAACTTGCTGCTAAATATAGGGTTGTTATGATTAAAAGCATCCAGGCGCTTAAAGCATCAATATAAAAATACTCACTATCAAAGGGATGAGCAGGATTTAATTTGTATAAGATACCTGCCACCAGCAAGCCAACACCTGTAGCAGTCAAACGATGCATCCAATGCAAGGTATTGTTATCAAAATTTCCCTTTACTGCCAAAACTGCACAAAGAGGAGGTAAACATAAAAGTGCAATAATTAAATCAAGCATATCCTCACCCCTTCAATTTGTTCAGCTCGTTAGTATCCGTAGTTTTGAAAGACACACGCAAGCGGCTAGTCAGAATAACTAAAATAACAACGGCAATCAATACATCAAGGAAAACACCTAGCTCAATAATAACAGGCAGACCTTCGGTCATAACAAGACCAAATAAATAGATACCATTTTCCAAAGTAATCAAACCAATCATCTGCATAATGGCACGACTGCGCATTACAATCAGAATCAAGCCTGTCATAATCATAAATAAGGAGGACGCTAAAATATCGCGACCTTCAAAATGAGGCAACAGGCTATCAAATACCATATAGCTCAACGCCAAAGCACAAGCCGCTACTGCGGTAGAATAGTTAACATTAATATCGCTAACAATTTCCGATTCATCCTGCAGGTTGCGTACCACTTTTAAAATAGCGTAAGGAATAAAGATAACCTTAACCAAGATTGTCAATACACCGGGCAGAAAGGCGTGTAATCCCCCTCCGTGGCTCATACCAATAACAAGGCAGGCTGCCGCAATCAGTGCAGATTGTACACCAAGGCAGTAAACGCCACGGCGCAGGTCCATAATGCGAGTTTGCAGGAATACTACAAACATCAGCGCTACTACTAAATACTCCACAGCTTACCTCCTTAACGTGCCACAACCGCAAGTAACATCATAATGCCTGCAGCTGCCAAGTAAATACGTACTTTAAACAAACGCATTTTATTATTAAGAGTTTCCATTACTGCTACGCCTGCCGCCCCAAACAACACCTTAACCATCAAGGGCAGGTCCAAGGGTAAATAAAGCAGGGAAAAAATAAGCAGGAAAACTAAAAGCTTCAACTGGCTTGCCCAGTGAATAAGGCTGAGCAATCTACCGGAATATTCCAGGGTCATACATTCGTGCACCATAGTCAATTCCAAATGGGTATCAGGATTATCAACAGGAATACGAGCATTCTCTGCCAACATTACCAAGAAGAAGGCTATACCGGTCAGTACCCCTGCTACAGTCAGGTTCACTTCGTTAGGATTCAGAACCATACCTGCCAAAGAAGTACTACCTGTATGTAATACATTAGATAAAATTGCCAGCATAATTACCGGTTCAACAAAAGCCGCAATGTAAACTTCACGGCTGCCACCCATACCGCCAAAAGCAGTTGCTGCGTCCATGGAGGATACCGCCATAAAGAAACGACCTAAAGCAAAGAGATATACAAAAACAAAAACGTCACCAAAATTTGCTTTACCACCAATAAAATTAGGTAACATACTTGCCGCAGCCAAGGTGGTAATAAAGTACACGCAAGGAGCCGCGATAAAGACAATGCTGGTATGGGGGGTAAGCATGGTAGGCTTGCGCCACCATTTATAAATATCGAAGTATTCTTGGAAAATACTGGAGCCAATACGGTTTTGCATAAAGGCCTTCAGCTTTTTCACAATCCCGCTTACCAAGGGAGCAAGTAGCAGTAAAATCATAGCCTGACCAAGGCAATATAATAAATTCATGAGCACATCCATCATTTATACATCGCCCCCCAAATAAGAACTATAACCATGGCTACCATAACATAACTAACATAAAGTCTTACACTGCCCTGCTGCAAACGACGTAAGAAAGCAGAAACACTAACAAAATATTTATTGAACGGTTGATACAATTTTTCAGTAATCATATCGGGAATTTCCAGCTTAAAGAATAGCTTACGACCAAAATAGGAGTGGTCGTTTTGCGTAAAGGTACGCTCGCGTTTAGGTTTAAGCAGATAGTCAAAGGCGCGACGCACCGGCTTGGAAAACCCAGTTGCAGAATATTGTTGGCGAGCAGTTGGATAAGTACCGCAGTTCCAGGTAACATCCTTCTGGATGCATACGCTTTGACCTACAATAAAATACAATATAACCACACCGATAACACCTAGCATAACTGCAATCAACAGCGGATTATAAGTAACAAAAGTACCATTGCCACTCCATACCAGACGACCACCAACACCAAGGAGCATATAATCGCTCATATGGATAGCGTTACACAGTAAGTCAATCACATACCCGGGGAAAATACCGCAAAGCAACACTAGCGCACTGCTCATACCCATAGCAGCGAGCATGAAGGTATCAGACTCGTGAGCGTGGTCTACAAGTTTGCTGCGGGCAGCCCCCAAGAAAGTAATACCATAGTAACGCACGAAGCAGCCCAATGCCAACGCACCTGTCAAGCCCATCAATACGAAAGCTAAAGCAGTCCACAAACGTACATCCTGAGTAAGGCTATTGTGCGCCAAGGTAATAAAGCTTTGCAGCACCACCCATTCACCTACAAAGCCATTGGTCAGAGGCAGAGCTGCCAAACCCATGGCCCCAATGAAGGTAAAGACAGCGGTATACGGCATCTTACGTGCCAAGCCACCAAAAAGCTCCAGGTTCTTGCTACCGGTACCATGCATAATGCTGCCTGCACTCATGAACATCAGCACCTTCATAATGGAGTGATTAAAGGCGTGCAACAATGCGGCCAAGAAACCAATCTGGCACCAGTTAGAATCAGTAACAATTTTCAAAAGCATACCGCAACCAAAGGCAGCGAAGATAATGCCCATGTTTTCTACAGAAGAATATGCCAAAATACGCTTAATATCTATTTCCATCTGGGCATAAAGAACTCCTAAGAAAGCAGATATCAAACCAATTACCATTACAATAACCGCCCACCAGTAATTCCACTCCGGTAAAAAGTCAAACATAAAACGCCCAAAACCATACAAAGCAATCTTTAGCATAACACCACTCATCAACGCAGAAACATGACTGGGTGCTGCGGGATGAGCATTTGGAAGCCATACATGCAGGGGAACAAGACCTGCTTTTAAGGCAAATCCAACAAAGGCAGTAGCAAACACAGCGTGCTGCCAGCCACCCTTTAAAGTGTTATTAGCCATATCCACGAAAGTAAAAGAATCACTGTGAGTAGAAGTCAGGAAGAAAGCAATCATAATAGCTGCCGTACCTATGGAAGTCATTACCAAATATTGGTAAGCCGCATTCCAGGTAGGACGCTTATCAGCCTCATGATTCACCAGGAGGAAAGAAGCCACCGCCATAATCTCCCAGAACAACAAGAAGCTTAGAGCATCACCAGCTAAAAGTACCAGCACCATGGAGCAGATAAATAAATTCCACAAGCCGTTAAGCATACGTAGGCGTTTACCCTCGTAGCTTTCAGCATAGCCAAGAGCATAGATGCTGGCAATGATACCTGCCAAACCAGTCAGCATCAGAAAGGCAGCACTCCAACCATCACAGGTAAGCATATAACTTCCCCAACGCACCGCTCGTATCGGAGCATCAGCCGCCAAAACAGACCACGCATTGAAAAATACTAAGCCACTACCCATAATGGCAGCAAGGTTCGCTACATAATGCGCCATCATTTGCATATGATGAGGCGCAAACAAAGTTAAAATACCTATGCTATAACATAGTACAGCTGCTAAAAACATCTCCATCAGTATCACCTTTTATTAAAATTTATTGTTCATAAAAAATTCACCTTTAACTTAGTTAGCATACCACTTTCTTCATAGTTCTTCAAGCATTTTGGGACGGAAAAGCACGCAAATTTAGAATATATTTTAACTAATCTACAACACTCAAAAACTTGCCTTTAACGGGAAAATATTATAGAATTCTTCTATAAATAAAGGAGCGTGATTCTATGAAAATATATGCCTTGCTGGAGAACATCTCCCACAATGAAAGCCTTGCCTGTGAGCATGGGCTTAGCCTGTATATTGAAGCAGACGGCAAAAAAATTTTGTTTGATACGGGAGCTTCTGATTTGTTTGCAGACAATGCGCAAAAGATGGGTATTAATCTCAAAACTGTGGACTTTGCTGTTATCTCCCATGGTCACTACGACCATGGAGGCGGTCTAAAAAAATTTATCGAGCTGAACGAAACTGCCCCAATCTACATTAGCAATAAGGGCTTCGAACAATATTACTCTGGTACGGACTTCAACGTAAGTATTCCAGCTGGCTTAGCCGGTAATGAACGTTTCATCCTCACTTCTGCCCCTCTCAAACTATCTGAACATATTACCCTGCTCAACTGCAATGACCGCGAAGCAAAATACTATGCCAATCCCTACGGATTGAACAAGCTGGTGAATGGAGAGTTCATCCCCGATGACTTCCTCCACGAGCAGTACCTTATTATAGAAGAAAATGGTAAGCGCATCGTAATCAGCGGCTGTTCCCACAAGGGCATTCTCAACATCATGGAATGGTTAAAGCCAGATATCCTTATTGGCGGCTTCCACTTCTTCAAACTTACTACCGAAGGAGAAGATAAAGCAACCTTGGATAAATCTGCCCTTATTCTTAACGAACATAACGCTACCTACTATACCTGCCACTGCACCGGTGTGGAACAATACGATTACCTGAAAGCTCAAATGCCTAGGCTAAATTATCTTTCCACCGGTGATATGCTAGAGATTTAATAGTACAACAGAAAATATTAAGATACTTCTCCCATACGCAAGAAAGCACGCCCTCTCGGACGTGCTTTCTTATTTTTATGTCTATGTATTAGATTTTACAACGCTTCCTTGAACACGCTACCACCAATAAACTCACGTAACAGAGAGTTATTGGGAATAACATCGTCGTTCATAGATTTAACATGCTTCAAAAGCCGCAGTAACCTTCTGGCAATCATATAGGGCTTGCCTGTTTCGCGAGGCACTGCTTCCAAAAGAGGCTCAGCATATTTTTTGATAACAGCCATTTCATAGATAAGATTGGTGTTCATAATCACATCAGCACTGCATTGATACGGAAAGATATACTTTTCTTCCCCCTCCCGTACATCTGCCCATCGGGACAAGGTCGCCACTGCATCGTGGGAACGGAACTGGCTATCCCTCACCATACGACGGAGCAGGCGCACATCGGTAGTGTTGATACGGTTGTACTGGTCAAACGCCAAGGGAATCAAGGCGCTGACATAAATTTTAATTTTATTTTCTGCAGGAATGGAATCCGTAAGCTTATCATTCAAGCCATGAATGCCTTCTACTAACAATACGCTGTTTTCCGTAAGCTGCAGCTCTGTGCCACGATACTCACGCAAACCTGTTTGGAAATTGTACTTGGGAATCTTGACCTTTTCCCCTCTTAACAGCCGAGTCAGGTGAGCGTTGAACAGCTCCAAGTCAATAGCATCAATGGTTTCAAAATCATAATCGCCATTGGGTTTACGAGGAGTATCCACCCTATTTACATAATAATCGTCCATGGAAATAGGAATGGGGCGAATGCCATTGACCGCCAACTGAATGCTAATGCGCTGGGTGGAACTGGTCTTGCCGGAAGAAGATGGTCCTGCGATTAGGACAAGCTTAATCTTATCGCGATGCTTGGCGATCTCATCAGCAATGGCAGCAAACTTCTTCTCGTGAAGCGCTTCCGCCATTTGGATTATCTTATCTGCTACGCCCATTTCAATATAGCGGTTAAGCTTACCGATGGTATCACATTTAATCATCTCCGCCCATTCTTCTGTTTCACGAAAGGCAGCGTTCAGCTTGGTTAAATCTCTAAAATTAACAAGCTCCTTCCAATCGCTAAAGGCAGGGTAATCAAGGATAATGCCATCATCAAAGGGCATAAGCTTAAATTCAGTAATATACCCGGCATCGGGGCACATTGCTCCAAAAAGATAACCAACTTCCCCATTTAAGGAGTAAACACTTACTAAATCTTCATCAGCAATATTGCACATTAAAGGTGCCAAATCATCATTACATAAGTACTTGTATTTCCCCAAAGCTTCTGCCTTGGTAATACGCAGTAATTTGATGGGTGCTTTTTGCTCCACCAACTTGCGCATTTCTGCTTCAATAAGCTTTAGGGCTTTAGCACTCAATTTGTTTTCTCCCTTGAACACGCAATGCAAGGAACTGCCCAAGGTGTTGTGCACTTCCACATCCACTTCCGGATACAGGCGCTTGCTAGTCATTAGGAAAAGAAAGAGCAAAGTACGCACATACACCCGCAAGCCATCCTCACCCTTCAGCTGGATGAAGTCAACAGTGCCATCAGTGTACAAGGGCTGTTGCAGGTCGATGGTCTCGCCGTTAAACACACCCTCAACAATGGGAGTAGCAAAATCCTTGGCGAACTCCTGAGCAAGCGGAAGCAGGGTACTGCCTTCTGCCACTTGGCGAGTGTCACCATTGTATAAGGTTAAAGTAATCATATTTCAAAGTCCCCCCAAAAACATTAGGAGTGCAGTGGTTTTTATTCACCGACGAACTGCATAGCAGCCATAACCTTCGCCGCCATGCCTTTAATTTTTCTCAAAGGCACTGCGCACACTGCAATACGCACGCCTGCAGCCAAGGGAACTGCGAAAATATTATCTTCGTGCAGTTTTTCGCAGATAGCGTCAGGATTTTTAGCAGGAATGGACAGGAAGAAGCCTGCTACATAGGGCAGCATGGGCAAGCCACATTCTTCTGCTTCTTTAGTGAACAAATCTGCGCGAGCCTTAATCATTTGGTAGTAATCGTCACGTTCCTTGCAAACC
>JAFTMR010000113.1 GCA_017452325.1 Phascolarctobacterium sp.
TCAGAATTATGCCTTTCTTTCAATGCTTCTATCCCATGTTCTCTTACTAACTGAACCCAAGCAAGAACTGTAGATTTGGATGCACCAATATTACGCCCTGCAGCTAAAAAAGATAGACGTTCCTCACAAACTAATTTTACTACTTTTAATTTTTCTTCAAAAGTAAATGCCATAAAAAAATAACCCCCAATCGTTGTTTGTCCAACAATTGGGGTTCACTTCAACGACAGTAGACTACAATCTCCTTCTCTTTATCAGGAAGCACAGTCATAGCTTTCGCATCAATCTCATCATAAGGAAGCAAAATTGCCGTCGGAATATGCCCTGCGTCAAACTCTTCCTTAGTGCGTACGTCCACCAGAACAAAATGCGCCTTGCTATCTAATTTATTTTTTAATTCTTCGTAACTCATAACCTCATTGGCACCTCCACGTTGCATGAACATAAATAAACCACCGATAACCAATACTGCTAGCAAAACATATTTCATAATATCACCTCAATCTCTATTGATTACCTATATTATAACAAGAGCTCAACCATCATTACAATAATTCTAAAAAAAGTACACCAAAAGTTCAAAAAGAGTGTACTACCTACTCGTAGTACACTCTAAAAAATTAAACTATGTAATTTTACTTACCGCTTTCCAGGTTCAGCAAGTACTCCTTCTTCTCAACGCCGCCAGCGTAACCGGTCAGCTTGTTGTTCTTGCCAACCACACGATGGCAGGGAACAACAATGCAGATGGGATTGCGGTTATTCGCCATGCCAACTGCACGCACAGCCTTAGGATTGCCCAAAGCAGTAGCAATGTCTTGATAGGTACGCACTTCACCATAAGGAATCTTCTTTAACTCTTCCCACACCTTTTCTTGGAACTCAGTGCCTTGCACGTCCAAAGTCAAGTCAAAGCTGGTACGCTCCTTAGCAAAATACTCTTGCAGCTGTTTGCAAGCCTCTGCCAAAAATTTATTTTCATTTGCACAAAAAGCAGTTACCTCTTCATCAGTGAAGGCAATCTCCACAATTCCCTTGTTGCTCGCGCTGATACGCAAGTTACCGGCAGGAGTTGCCAGCAAGCAGGAAGCAATGTCTTCAAAGCCATCTTCCAGCACTGCATCTAATTCTTGAGCCACTTCCTCAAGCTTTGCCATAGAAGTTTTTTCCACCCACTCACTTACCAAGGGCGCAGCGTACGCTCCCATAGCCTTATAAGTGGTAGCCTTGGGATGCACGCCATCAAGATACGCCAATCTACGTTCAAGGGAACTCATCCCAACAGCAGGCTGCAAATCCAGGATGAACACCTTATCCGCATATTTTTCCTGCAAAGCTCTGCCAAGAGATTGTAACTGCACGTTGAGCATGGGTTCTGCACTAATCAAAGGCAACACAATGCATAAGGAATATTGCTGTTCCTCGCACCATTTAACAAGCTTTGCCATATCTTCCAGAATATATTTTTCCGGCTTGCCTTCGATAATATCGTTAGCACCACCCAAAAATAAAATGTGACGCACATATTCAGGAAGCTTTGTCATTTTTAAACGAGCGAGTATATCATCACAGCATTCGCCGCACACACCGTAATTCAACATTTTTACTTCGGCATACTTTTCTACTTCTGCAACCCAAGAGTTTTTATTACTATAAGGATAACCTTGGATCAAGGAATCCCCAAAACAAGCTACGTAATTCATTATTAACCCTACCTCTTCATAAACAATATCCGCTATATTATAACAAATTAGTAGTGTTATTTACAAGCATAACAATACAGTGATACAATTAAATTACAAAATTAGATGAAAACAAAACTTGTTAGAAGTGCTATATAACGAGGCGAAGCAAGATTGTGCCGCGAAGGCGTACTTGGAGTACGTCGAGCAAGCAATCGCAGCTTCAACAAAGTTAGATGGCGCTTATAACAAGTTTAAAAAAGGAGAGATAAAATGGATAATTTTAACTTCCAAGCCCCCACCCGCGTCATTTTCGGTAAAGCTACCGAATCCCAAGCAGGCGCTCTGTGCAAGCAGTATGGTGCCCATAAGGTATTAGTACATTTTGGCGGCAACAGCGCTAAAAGTTCCGGACTTTTGGACAGAGTATGCGCAAGCCTTGCAGAAGCAGGTCTTGAGTATGTACTTTTGGGCGGTGTGGTTCCCAACCCTCGCCTGTCCAAGGTTCATGAAGGCATTGAGCTTGCCAAAAAGGAAGGCGTGGACTTCATCTTGGCAGTTGGCGGTGGCAGTGTAATTGACAGCGCCAAGGCAATTGCCTACGGCCTTGCCAACGAAGGCGACGTGTGGGAATATTACGAAGGCAAGCGCACCGTTACCGGCAGCATCCCCACTGCTGCAGTGCTGACCATTGCGGCAGCAGGCAGCGAAATGAGTACTTCTTCCGTCATCACCAACGAAGACGGCTGGCTGAAACGTGGCTTGACCTCCACCTACGCTTACTGCAAGTTCTGCATCTTGAATCCGGAACTGACCTACACCCTGCCTGCTTACCAAACTGCCAGCGGTTGCGTTGATATTATGATGCACACCTTGGAACGCTTCTTTACCGCCAAAGAAACTCACCAGCTGGATATCATTGACAGAATCAGCGAAAATATTTTGAAGAACACCATGCGCAACGCACAAATCGCCCTGCAAGACCCCACCAACTACGACGCTCGCGCAGAAATCATGTGGTGTGGTTCCCTCTCCCATAACGACACCACCGGTGAACGCAGCTTTGGCGACTGGGCTTGCCACCAAATTGAGCACGAACTGAGCGGTATCTGGGACATTGCTCATGGCGCAGGCTTGGCTGCCATTTGGGGTAGCTGGGCACGCTACGTTTACAAATACAATTTGCCCCGCTTCGTACAGCTGGCGGTAAATGTTATGGGCGTACCTAACAACTTCCGCGACCAGGAAGCTACTGCTCTCGAAGGTATCGCCAAAACGGAAGACTTCTTCCGTAGCATCAATATGCCCACCAAAATCAGCGACATGGGCATTGAGCTGACAGAGGAAAACATCAAAGAGCTTGCTTATAAATGCAGCTTCAAAAACACTCGTACCGTTGGCAAAGTAA
>JAFTMR010000114.1 GCA_017452325.1 Phascolarctobacterium sp.
CGTGTAGCCATCATCAACAGCACTGCTAACAATCTTAACTGCACCGCACAAGTAGTTTACTACGATGAAGCAGGCGAAATCATTTATGCAAGAAGCCTTTTTGCAGTAACCGTACCTGCTAACGAAAAGGTTTCTGCAAAATTCGATTTGGGCAACACTCCGAAAAAGTTTGCTAAAGTGGAAATCCTCGCTTCCGCAGCGTACAAAAAGTAAAATTGACTTTACCTATTATTAGCCTTATAATAATAAACAAGGAAGCCTAGCGAGTGAGACCGCCGAGCTTTCCTCATGGTATTTTGAGTACAGAAAAGCCGGCTACTTCACGTTAGCTGGCTTTTACTGTTTTTTGACAATGGTAACTACCAACATTGCAAACATAATCATCAAAGACAATGCTTCATAAATGCTCATAGTACCACCTCCTTCACAGAGGAAGCCGGCTTCGCTAGGCTAATTACATTATATCAGAAACCACTTTCAAAAACAAACAAACCTTTGTGATTGTGTTTTATTGTTCTGAATTTCAAGGCACAGACCTGCAATTTGCAAGTCTGTGCCTTTTCTACATACTCTTTAAAATTTTATTTTCACGTACTTTCACCCTGGAAAATGCTCCACAAACTTAATCTTCAAATCTGGAAAGCGTTCAACGTATTGGATGGTGAAGTCCTCGCCATGAGTAACAAACTGCCACTCGCCAATATCGTTAGGAAAATGCTTAACCCTTTTCACTTTCAGGTCAGGGAAGTTTTTAACAACCTGCACCTTTAAATCAGCAAAGTTCTTTACAACCTTAACCTTTCCGCACAACTTGATACCCTTGCAGTGAGTAACACCAGCTTCTACCGTAGTTACGCTACCAAAAACAAATAAGCACATCATCAATAAGCAAGTAGCACTTCTAAAAAATCTCATTGCTTTTCCCCCACCAACTTCTGGTACATC
Source organism: Phascolarctobacterium sp. (assembly GCA_017452325.1). Classification (GTDB taxonomy): domain Bacteria; phylum Bacillota; class Negativicutes; order Acidaminococcales; family Acidaminococcaceae; genus JAHHUH01. Next base: position 946 of record JAFTMR010000114.1, read on the forward strand.
TTCATAAGTTCTGCAACGCATTCAGTCACTGTCATAGAAACATTTACTCTTGAGTATATTATACCAAAAAATCTTGCCCCTCACTCTTATAGTTCACACCAACAACCCTAAAGCGGACAAAAATTTTTCCGTTTTTGAAAAAACTCTAAAATAAAGTGGTTTTTTGACGGTCTTTAAATTTTTTCCGCAAATTTTTTCAAAAAAATTGTCCGCTTTCTACTTCGTCATGTGAACTATAAGGGTGAATCTTCTTTTTTTCTTTTTCTTTTTTTCTTCTGCCATGCGTTCCAACAAAACTGTAAGTTTTGATCCTTGTTCTAAAGAAAGTGCAATAACTTAGAATTATGTTACTTAGTAACAGGAACGCTATCAACATAACAACAGTCAGGACATAAATCAACCTTGTTATTCCAAACCTCGTTGCTATCTACAGTTGGGTCAATGTCCCAAGCAATACAATGTGTATCATCAACATACACCCTACGAAAGTTGGTTAAATCCATAAAAGTTTCAAAGACAGTGTTAGGTTTTAAGAAAGGCTTTACGTCATAGCATCTCTTCTCACCATTATCAAAGGTAATGGTTAAAGTAAAATCATCGTTTGGAATAACACCAACAATGCGCTTTGTACCAGAAGCAAAGTATTCTGCCATCTTTCTGTCCAATCCTTTTTCCATATAAAATTCAACAGATTTTGTCATAGTAACACCTTCTTCGTTACTTCAAAGGGGCTATCGGGAATAACTCTTGCTGTTTTCTAGCAAGTTCCCAGTTTTCTGTTAATTCATCTTGGTGAAACGCAGCCCATCCAAGCAACATTTTTAATTGTTTGGACTGCATTGTTCCTCTTAGCACTTCCAATGTTTCAATGGATATTATAACTTCTTCTCCACCGTAAAATGCGTGAAAATGTGGAGGCTGATGATCGCTATAATTCATATAAACTTTGATTCCTCTGAACATAGATATTGTGGGCATACTCTCATCCTTTCATAATAAAGTTACTGCTTAATAATTCGAGAAAATATGCTGTACTGTTCAACGAGGATTTATTTACCAATTACATTATAGCAGAGAAAAATAAAAAGGACACCAACAAAATTTTCCACCCTATGTCCCCCTCTGCCAAATGTTTCACGTGAAACATTTACAAGATTTAAAAACAAAAGAGCTGATATTTCTACCAGCCCTTAGTTTCACTTATTTTGCTTTTTTCAAGAATCTACCATACATTTCATGGTCATCCTTCATCATCTTGTTGCATTCTTCGCCGATGATGCAGGTGGGGTCAATACCTTGTTTCATGAAATATTCTTTGAACTCTTTGGATTCGCAAACTTTTTTAGCAGCGTTGCGCAATACGTCCAACTTTTCTTTCGGAGTATCTTTCGGAGCAACGAGAGCTGCCCAAGCGCGGATGGTCATATCGTGACCCAATTCTTTGAAGGTGGGAACGTCAGGATAAATTTCGCTACGGGTTGCAGCCATTACAGCCAAAATTTTTAAATTGCCAGCTTCAACTTGGCTTTTGAAAGAAGACGGGTCAGCCAAGGTAGCGTCAATGTGTTTACCTGCCAAAGCAGCAGCGATGTCCGCAGTTCCTTTCGGATAGGGAACGTGTTTAAATTTAACGCCAAATTTTTCTTCAAAGTTCAATGCAGCAATGTGCCAGATAGCACCAATGCCGGAGTTACCCATTTGCACTTTACCGGGGTTAGCTTTGGTGTAAGCTACGAATTCGTCAACGCTGTTGAACGGAGCTTCTTTAGCTACAATCAAAGCAGCCGGAGCTGCGATGGGAGCGCAAATTGCAGTGTAGTCTGCGTAGGTATTTTTGCATTTGCCTTGATGGGGGAACATTGCCAATTCAACAGTTACCATGCCGAGGGTGTGACCATTGGGTTTAGCATTAGCGGTTTCTACCATGCCGGTTACGCCGCCGCCATCAGGTTTGTTTACGGGAACAAATTTGCTGCCAGCCAATTCTTTTTGGATGAATTGGATAACACCACGAGCAGAGGTATCAGTACCGCCACCGGGAGCTTTGGGGATGATTACGGTGATGTCGCCGTCAGCAGGATAAGCAGCTTTTTTAGAATCGCCACCGCAGCCTGCAACCATTACTGCCATGGTCAGCAATGCCATCAGAACTACAAGAATCTTTTTCATCTTAGTACACTCCTTAATATTTTTATTTTATCATCTTTTAAAATTATATATGTCTTCACTAAAAAAGGCAATAATTAAAACTCACGAGAGCAAATTAGCACAGCTCTTCTTTTGCCAAGCTAACGCAGGCGATGGTTTTTCTGTTCCAAGTGTAGGTAAGCACCAGGCCATCAGCATTGGCGATAATTGCGGGATAGGAAAATTCCCCAGGCTCACTTTCCAAATCGTAAAGCTTGCGCCAAGTAGCCCCATTATCCGCAGATTTAAACAAGCTTAAAGGAGAACGCATCCCCCAATTTGCCTGCACAGGATTGCAAACCAGGTATAAGCAGTTATCGAAAGGCGCCTTCACCAAATCTAAACCACTATTGTTATTGGGAAGCTCCGTCTTATAAGCGTCGCACCAAGTTTTGCCATAGTCTGCGCTATCGCTACGATAAACATAGCCCTCGCTGCTACGCAAAAGCATGTGCACCTTTCCCGCCCTACTTTCCCACAAGCTGGGCTGAATAACCCCGCGTCCGTAAAAGCTCTGTTCACTTACGGCAATAGTGCTTTCCGCAGTTTTCTCCCCTGCGCTATACACCAAGCCCTTAATCCTGATGGATGCAGATTTTTCCCAAGTACGGCAAGCGTCACTGCTAATATCTACAAAGGCAGACCACTCCCCCTTTTCAATGGAACCGCCTGCAACGGCAGCACCATTGCTTAAAACGATAAGCTTGTTACGCACCGGTCCCCTGCCACCGCTTACGTCCCCTGCTACCATTTCCCAAGGCTCACTCCAAGTAGAGCCATCATCTTGAGAAACAAGCACATAGGTTTTCCAGTCAGAAATCTGCTGTCCTTCCTTGTAGAACAGGTACAGCTTGCCTTCGCTATTGTAAAACAGAACGGGATTCCAGTTGGCTTCTGCTCCATCTGCCAATTTGAGGGGCGCTGTCCACTCACCATTAACCTTATGGCTGGACCAAATGGCAACGTCCGCATTACCCTCATGGGTTCCACCAAACCAACAGCTTAACAAACCATTGGGCGTTTCGATAACAGTGGAGGCGTGGCAAAAGTCTGTAGGTAGTTTCGCAATTATAAATTCTTTAATCATTTTCTCACCATCTGAAAAAAGGACTTACCCTTGCGGATAAGTCCTTATGATTTCCCAAATTATTTACGGATACCGAGTTTAGCAATGATTGCACGATAACGTTCGATATCTTTTTTCATCAGGTAGTTCAACAAACCACGACGTTTACCTACCATTTTCAGCAGGCCACGACGGGAATGATGGTCTTTTTTGTGTTCTTTCAAGTGTTCGGTCAAGTATTTGATA
>JAFTMR010000115.1 GCA_017452325.1 Phascolarctobacterium sp.
ACGTGCGTCACTCAAGCCACCATTCTTTTTATGAATTACTCTTACGCGTTTATCTTTTTGTGCGTATTCATCACAAATTTTGCCGCAGTTATCCGGTGAACCATCATCAACCAAGATTAGTTCAAAATCTGTGAAAGTTTGCTTTAGAATGGAATCCACGCATTTATGAATATATTGTTCAACTTTATAGACAGGTACGATAATTGAAAGTTTAGGCATTACTTCGCCTCCAAATTTATTTATTCAAATAATCCAGCTTAATGTACTTGTTCATTGTATAGTTAGCGTAGTTGGCGCATAACATAAAACCAAGCTTTCCTTCAAGAATGCCCAATTTCAAAATATACATTTTGAAAAAGGCAAAGGCAGGTCTGATGATAATATCAAAAATAAAATTACAGGACTTACCTTCCTTCTTGCTCTTTTCTGCAGCAAGGGTGGAATACTGGTTCATCTTGCGCAGGTATTGGTCCCAAGTTTCATAAGTGTAATGCAGCATGTCTTTGGTAAGCTTTTTATCTTTATGCTGATGCACAATCTTAGGATGAACAAAGCCTTCCACATAGCTGCCTTCGCGTGGCATTAAGCGGCATACCCAGTCCGGACTTAAAGGGCCATGTTTGACAAGCTTGTGTTTAAAATGATTGATGCGTCTTACCCAGTAACCGTATTTGTCACCTTTGGCAACAACTGCTTTGATTTCTTCGCACAATGCAGGGGTACATCTTTCGTCTGCGTCGATAAAGAAAATCCAATCACAAGAAGCTTGCTGGATGGCAAAGGTTTGCTGCCCGCCCCAATCTCCGTTCATGCTTCTGTTAATAACTTTTGCCCCAAGGCCTTCGGATATTTCCTTGGTTCTATCTTCACTATTGTCATCAATTACAATTACTTCATCTGCAAAGGAACAGCTTTCAATGCATTCTTGCATATTTTTTTCTTCGTTCTTTGCTAAAATCAAAACGCTTATTTTTTTATCCATCTTTAACCTCTTTATATTTATTTAAAGTGTATTTATAATTGCAAGCACCAAAGGCACTTGCAAAAAACTTTAAACCTCAATTTGTTTAGCATGCCAATGCCTGTTTTCCGGCTTGGGCAAAACCATGTAATCTCCGTATTTTAATTTTAGGAACGCGTCAGCATCATTAGGCACAGAAAAATACTTGCCTTCAAAGGGAATATCTCTCTTTAATGGAAAGATGATATTCTTATCAAAGAAATTGTAGTCGCAAACCCTAATCTCCTGCCCAATGTATTTCAAATCACTATTCTTTCTATACATACGGCTAGTAATTCTCATACTTTTGTTGATTATATTATATCCTAAAAACGGCACTGCGACCGCCACTTGGATGGCAGCACGTTTCCAATGTCCTTTGGGGTATTTTTTCCTCTTGTACTTCCATTCATTAACCTTGCTAACTTTTTTCAGCAGATTTTTGCTTGCGCTGTCATAATAATCCCAAATGAAGATATCTACAAAAATACCTTGATGATACTTTTCGTTTTCAGATTCATCAAACTCAACTAGCTTGGTGTTCTTCATTCTAATTTTCATTATTTTTCTAGTGTAATGAGGGTCATTCTTATCCGTTTGCAAGAACAGGTTTTCCGGCAGTTCATTTACATATTGGGAGAACTTCTCAAAATCTTCCCTCATCATACAAATATCGCAATCATCATCCCAGGGAATAAAGCCTTTATGACGTACTGCACCTAACAAGGTGCCATAGCACAACCAGTATTTTATATCGTGCCTTTGGCAAATTGCGTCAATAGCTTCTAAAATTTCTACCATTTTAAGTTGAGCTTTCCTAAGCATTTCTTGATCAACCATTAAAAAATCCCATCCTATTATTTCTCTTTTAATACTCTCCAAGCTGCTACTTTTTTAGCTTCAAGGACTTTAGCGTCCAATGCTTTATTTTGATTTAAATTATTTACACCCTCTTCGGTAGCATACAAATGACCATTATAAACTACTTGCTCTTTAAACATGCTTTCCAACATCGCACTATATTCAAAGCCTGCAGGAGCAATCAGTTCTGCAATAGTTCCGGCAATTTGGTTATGCACGCCAACCTTTACGCCGTCAAACAGCTCTTTAGTAATGCCTTTACCATAGAACACGCAAGGTATTGCGGTACGGGTTTTGGTGTTTTGCTCTTTAGCAAAATGGAAGCGCTCACTGTGGTCACCGGTAATTATAAACAAGCTGTCCGGTTCCACTGCTTCCGTAGTTTTTACAAACTCGCCAATTACTTTGTCCGTATACCACATATGTCCAAGCTCGTTAACAGTTTGAGCATCATTCTTAATTTCTACGGGTAATTTAGCAATTACTTCGCTACGTTTAAAGCCTTCCTTATCCACGTCAATGATGAAGGGAGGATGGTTATTGGTGGTAAGCACCATATGAAATACTTTTTCGTCACCTTGGGTAGCAATGTACTTGCTAATTTCCTTAAACAAGTCTGCGTCAGGGCAACCCCAAGAGTTGCCACCAGTATATTTAAATTCATCAGCACAACGGAATTCATCAAAGCTTTGTGCCAAGACCATGTTTTCAAAATTTTGCCAGCCACCAAAGCCACCAAACCAGAAGATGGTTTTGTAGCCCATTTTTTTCATTACATAACCAATACCCATTTGGTATTTAGTTTGGAAGCTGTTAGGTTGATAGTTTTCATAAATACCGGTATTAGGTAAGCCTGTAAGCAAAACATTCATTGAAGGCATAGTTCCACTGGCACCGGCAAGCATATTTTCTATTGCAAAACCCTGCTCGGAATTTTGCAGGGCAATGGTTTGGTCAACCAAGCCCAAGTCTTTAAACTGGGGCAAGAAGGGCCACAAGCCAAAGCTTTCGCCCAAAATAAGCACTACATTGTTAGGTTGATACGCCAGTTTGGGCGCCACAACAGTACGTTTAAAGGCTTCATCTACAGTTGTAGCATTAGGGTTGCCACCCGCTACTACAATTTTCTTTTTAAGTTCATCAACGGTAATATTAACATTTGTATCTTTGGCAAGCTTGCGCTTCATCGCATATACGCGATACAGAGCTTGCCCATCATCTAAGATTGCTTCGTTAAGCAGGTTAGATTTTAAACGTGCTGCACTTTCCCAGTTAATAGACTTGGAATAAGTAAAAGCACCACCATATCTTGCAAATACCCACAAGAAGGGTACTACAAGCACTGCGCAAACAGCAGCCACTTTTTTACATTTAACATCAGCAAATTTAATTACAGGTGTTTTAAAAATAGTTTTTAAAATGTAGGCCAAAGCTACACCTACAACAATCGCCGCAGGTAAACGCCACAGCATTTGATATTCATTGATGGCAGTCATCAAGATTGCGTATTTATCATCATGCATACCATTGATAACCATCATATTAAAGCCTGCGTTGAAAATTTGGTAATAGGGGATTCTTGCAAAAAATAAGATAGCAAAAAAGATTGTTGCAAGGCAGTGCCACCAAGTTCTAATAGTATCAGCAGGCCATTTTTTAATTATGATGCTAGGCAGGGTTGCAAATACGCCACCAATTAAAACTAAAATACCAGTAGTTTTAAGACTTAAACGCAAACCGTACCACATAGATTGCATTACATCCGCAGTGAATAAGCCTTCAATTTGAGAGCTGTACACTACTATAAACGCAAATCTAAAAATAGTAAAAACTACACACCAATACAGAAAGGCCTTTAAGTCCTGTTGTAAGCCTTCAAAAAATCTTGCAAATCTATCCAATTTCTATCCCTACTTCTCCAAACTGGTTAAAAACTCTCTTAAATCTTTAAAGCCTTCATATTCTAAATCAAAGGCTCCCTTAGCCGCTGCCTCACTCATACGCAAGCCAACGAACCTTTCCGTACCGGCAAAATAGCTGTACAAAAAGTTCCTGCTGCGATTAACTAAGCGATTCTCCTTACCGCGACTTATATTCACACTAAAAAGGTACTCGCGGGTAATATTCTGCAGATTATAAAAATTACTGCATTCAGAGGTTTCTTGCTTTAACGTTTGCAAAAGCAAGTCCTCTAAAAACCCCGGAGTCCAATTTCCCACCGCACTCTTGCAGGGGAATAGATAAACTTCATAATTAAAGTCCTGCAAAAAGCTGTACTTCTTAATCTTAAATAGATAATGCTCCGTTACCCGGCGCTTTACTCCTGCATCCGCAAACAGCACTATCTTCCTAACATTGGCAAAACCTTCTGCTTCTTGCAACCTTTGTATATAAAGTGGTAGGCTTTCCAGGCTTTGCATATTAATAATACGCACCTGGGGAACAGCCTCCCCTTGCTCGCGTAAGTATTTTATATAAAAATCTACGAACGCAGCAATCTCCAAGCGCTCACACAAAACTATGATTTTATCCTGTACTGCTCCCTGAGCAGTCATCTGCTTTCACCATATTGTGCAAGCATTTTCTCTGCTGCTTCCACAACTTGTTCAACAGTTAAATTAGTCATACAGCGCATATCGTCGCATTTATGCTTCATACCAGTTACACATCCCATGCAAGGAGGCAATGCGGTAACGATAGTAGCATCCTTGGTGTAAGGCCCATACAGCTTGGGACTGGAAGGTCCGTACATCGCCACGATGGGTACTTTCTGACTAATGGCAACATGCATAGGCCCGCTATCATTAGTAATAATCAAACTACAACGGCGCATTGCTGCTGCCAAAGCACCAATAGTAAAAGCACCGGTCGCTACAATAGGAGTTGTTTGCATCAACGCCACTGCTTCCTGTACCATTGCTTCATCCATGGTTCCACCAAAAAATACCGGCTTATAACCTTTCGCCGCCAAAGTGTCTGCTACTTTGGCAAATCTGTCAGGCGCCCAACGCTTAGTAACAACTGCGCTACCAATGTTAAAGCCCACCAATTTATCTGTAGCAAAAACGCCATTATCACGCCAGAAGTTTTCTGCCTGTTGTACATGCTCATTGCTGGGGAAAATTTCTAAACCATTATGTTCTAAGTTTTGTACCCCCAACTCGTGCAATACGTCTAAATACATATCCGCAGCGTGGATAGTTCTATCTAATTGAATATACTGATCCCACATAGGTCTAAACATGGTGTGAGTTGTACCTACACGCAGCTTAGTTTTAGTAAAGGCACAAATGAAGGAACAACGCTCGTTGGGATGCAGGTTAATAACTACATCGAAGTCCATTCTACTTAATCTACGAGCGCACGCCATCAAAGCCAGAAGGCTGTTGTCGCGACCTTTTTTATCGATGGTGATTACCTCATCCAAATAAGGATTATGAAGTACCACGTCTTTTAACTTTTCGTCTGCCAAAAAGGTAATATGAGCATCAGGAGCAGCCTTACGCAGCGCGTGGATAAAAGGAGTAGTTAAGGTTAAATCTCCCAAATGCATTAAAAATGTTACCAGTATTTTTTTACCATTTAACTCAACCATTTATTTCACCAGTTTTTCCTTATAAACTTCATAAACCATTTCCGGTGTAATATCATGCATACAGTGCCAGTCATTACATGCTTTTTTCAGGCAGCCTGCGCATTTAGCCGGAGTAATCATTACCGTTGAATTATCACTGCCGTAGGGACCGGTTCTATCTGCCTTGGTAGGTCCATACATAGCAACCAAAGGTTTCTTCAACGCTGCTGCAAAGTGGAGCGGTCCTGTATCCGCACTAATATATACCTTGCAGTCTTTAATGAGAGCAGCAAGCTCACGCAGGGAGGTTTGCCCCGTCATATCAACCACTTGCTCCAAGCCGCTCAATTCTTTAATCTTAGCACCTTTAAGTGCATCATCAGGCCCACCTGCCAAAACAATATACATACCGTCTGACGCAATCTTTTTCGCCAGTTCTGCATAATGCTCCACAGGCCATTCCTTAGTTTTCCAGCGGGCACCGGGTACGAAGACAACGTAATCGCCCTTAACACCCTTCGCCGCCAGCTTTTCTGCTACTACTTTGCTTTCCTTGGTTAAGTCAGGCATGGGGAATTCTACTTCCTCCACCTTTGCACCAAGGTGACGGGCAACGTCTAGGTAACGCTCAATTACATGGTCCTTGCTATGACTACCGCCAATAGCCTTGCTCACTAGGCCACTGCCTTCACGCATTTCGCAATAACCAATTCTGTTACTGCAGCCGCTAATGGCAGCCATTACTGCGCTCTTGAACAAGCCCTGCATATCAATTACCAAATCAAAATGCTTGCTATGGAGCAGGTCTCGCATCTCTTTAAAATATTTTATTTTATCGCCTAAGCTCATCTTATTGAATTTTACTTTGTCAAAATACAAAACTTCGTCAATGACAGGCGGGTCAGGCACGAAACCTGCAAACTGGGGATGCACCAGCCAAGAGATTTTCGCATTGGGGTACAGCTTGCGCAGTTCTCCTGCAAAGGGCAAAGTATGTAAAACGTCTCCTAAGGAGCTCATCTTGATAAGTAAAATATTTTTGTAGTCCATGTGTATCGCCTTTTTATCTTTCATTTTAAGACTTGTTAGAAGTACTGGTAGACGAGGAACAGCGAAGCTTACGCAGCGACGGCGTACTAACGCGTACGTCAAGCAAGTAAGCGAGCTGTGACAAAGTATAACAGTACTTATAGCAAGGCTTTTACAAAATCTAAGAGGTTACCACCTGTAAACAAGTACCCTCTAATCCCAGCTGCTTCTGCCGCCTCCACATCACGCTTGCTATCGCCAATAAGGAAGCAAGCTTCTTTATCCAAGTCGTTTTCTGCAAAAGCTTGCAGAATCATACCCGGTTTAGGTTTACGACAGTCGCAGTCACAGGTGTATTCAGCAACCTTGCCCTCCTTATGATGGGGGCAATAATAAATCTTTTCTACCTTCGCACCATACTTCTCCAATTCAGAAGTCATATGTGCGTGAAGCTTATTCATGTCTTCAACAGTATAGTAGCCACGAGCAACACCGCTTTGGTTAGTCACTACAAAAATTTTGTAGCCTAATTGGTACAAATACCCCAAAGCTTCTCGTGCGCCCTCTACCCATTGTAAATCTTCAATTCTGTATAAATAGTCCACGTCAACGTTCAGCACGCCGTCGCGGTCAAAGAACACTGCCTTATCTTTCATAAACGTAATAACCACCGGTTTTATCAAGCAGTGCGCAGTATTCAGCAATAGCGTCTTCAATAGGAGTAAAGCCGCCGTCATAGCCTGCTGCTAACAAATTGGAAGTATCTGCTTGGGTAAAGCTTTGGTATTTGCCTTTAAGCACTTCCGGGAAGGGTACATATTCCAGTTCGCCGCTGCCAAAATGTTTCAGCACGCCTTTAGCAAGAGTGTTAAATTGATGAGCGTGACCGGTACCGCAGTTAAAGATACCGCTAATTTCCGGATGCTCCCAGAAATAGAAGTTTACTTTTACAACGTCTTTAACATAGATAAAGTCGCGGGTGTGTTCGCCGGGGCCGTAGCCATCGTATTCGCCAAACAATCTTACCTTGCCTTCTGCCTTCCATTGGTTATACATTTGGTAAATCATGGAAGCCATTTTGCCCTTGTGGTTTTCTTGAGGACCATATACGTTAAAGTAACGCAAGCCTACAACTTGGCTTTGTGCTTGGGGCAGCAGGCGACGCAGATAGTTATCAAAGAACAATTTAGAGAACGCATATACGTTCAACGCTTCTTCGCAAGCAGGCTCTTCACGGAAGCCATGCAAGCCACCACCATAAGTAGAAGCAGAGGATGCGTACATCAACTGAATCTTTCTGTCCAAGCAGAAGTGGAGTACGTTTTTAGTGTACTCAAAGTTGTTTTCCATCATATATTTGCCGTTATATTCCATGGTATCAGAGCAAGCACCCTCGTGGAAAATAACGTCAATTTTTTCGTGGTTAAATTTGCCTGCAGCCAAAGCTTCGCTGAAAGCGTATTTATCCATATAATCCTTAACCTTCAAGCCTTGGATATTTTTGAACTTAACCATATTAGTTAAATTATCTACTACCAAAATATCATCGTGACCGCGTTCGTTTAAGCCTTTAACAATGTTACTGCCAATGAAACCAGCACCACCGGTTACAATAATCATATCTTGCCCTCCTTAACCATTTGCGCAATCTTCTCGACTACGCCAGTAGTGGAATAACCATCTTCAAATTCTATAATTCTAACTTCGCCTGCATATTCACGACCGGCAACCTCTTCCGGCTTGTAGTCGCCACCTTTTACAAGGATGTCAGGACGAATTTTTTCAATCAATTCTGTGGGAGTATCTTGGTCGAACAGCACCACAGCATCCACGCAGTTAAGTGCAGCGAGAACGCGAGCTCTGTCCAGCTCGTGTACTAAGGGACGGGTTTCGCCCTTCAATCTACGTACAGAAGCATCAGTGTTCAAGCCTACAATCAAATGCTTGCCCAGGTTCTTCGCCTTTTCCAAATAGGTAACATGACCTACGTGTAAGATATCAAAGCAACCATTGGTAAAGACAACCTTTTCGCCGCAAGCCTTCCAAGTTTTAGCAAGGGAAGTAATCTCTTCCCAGCTCAAGGTACGGTAGCTTCTGCCTTGTTTGCGTTCTTCCGTCAGCAAATCCTTTAACAGCTCGTCACGATGGACAGGGTAAGTACCCGCCTTCGCAACTACAATGCCTGCTGCCCGGTTCGCCATAAACACTGCGTCTTGCAAATCAAGCTTACCAGCTGCGCAGGCGAGCAAGGTCGCCGCCACAGTATCGCCAGCGCCGGAAACGTCAAACACTTCCATAGCAGTAGCAGGGTTATGGATAACCTCACTATCGTTCACTAAGGTCATACCCTTTTCACTACGGGTAACAACCACATTCTTAATGCCAAATTTCTCTTTAGCAGCGCGTGCCATCTCCACAACAGCGTCATCTTCATTATCACGTTGATAACCTGCTGCCTCGCACATCTCCTTCAAATTAGGAGTAATAAAATCACAACCGCTGTACTTGGTCCAATCTGCTCCTTTGGGATCAATCAAAACAGGAATGTTGTACGCATTGCCCTGTGCAATCACCCATTGGCAAAAGCTGTCGGAGCATACGCCTTTAGCGTAGTCAGACACGATAATGCCATCCAAGCCATTGTCCAATAAATTTTGCAGCCATTGGCTTAAAGCAGCAGTTTCTTCCGGATAAAGGTCACCGGTTTCTTCAAAGTCAAGGCGCAGCATTTGCTGAGTACCACCAATGACACGCAACTTAGTAATGGTCTTACGCTTGTCGCTCTTAATCAAACCGCTGTAGTCAATGCCAGCTTCATCCATCAAATGCTCTAAAAGCACGCGGTTATCATCATCACCGGTTACGCCGCCCATGAACACCTTACATTCCAAATGGGCAAGGTTGGCAGCCACGTTGGTTGCGCCGCCCAAAACGGAGCGCTCCTTATTTATTCTGGTAACAGGCACAGGTGCTTCCGGAGAAATACGCTTTACTTCCCCATGAAAGTATCTGTCCAACATTACGTCACCAATAACAGCAATTTTTAAGTTTTGTATTTTTTCTGCTAAAAAAGCAGTTACAGCCAAACCGGACAATCTATTCACCATCCACAAGCTCACATAAAATGTGACCAATCAAAATATGCATCTCTTGAGCGCGGGCAGTAACCTTTACCGGAATCGCGATACATTCGTCGCAAACTTCCATCATCTTACCACCGCCGGCAGCAGTCATACCAACGCAGTAAATACCTTTTGCCTTGGCAAGCTCAATGGCAGCCAGTACGTTAGGGCTGTTACCGCTGGTAGAGATGCCTACCAGAACGTCGCCTTCGTTACCCAGTGCTTCCACTTGACGGACAAAAACCTTGTCAAAGCCATAGTCATTGCCAACAGCAGTCAGGATGGAAGTATCAACGGTAAGTGCGATAGCAGGCAAGCCTTGACGCTCTTTTTGGAAGCGGCCTACGAATTCCGCAGCCAAATGCTGGCTATCCGCAGCACTGCCACCGTTACCGCAGAACAGCACCTTCTTGCCATTTGCCAAAGCAGCCTTCACCACAGTAGCAACGCGCTCAACTTGCGCTAATATATCGCTTTGCATTACAGCATTGGCAACCGCCATATGCTCTTCAAAACGTGCTTGAATAATTTTTTGCATAATATACCTCAATTACAGATTGTAGAAGTAGTAGTAAAGTTTTAAGGAATCATCATGGTCGCCATGATGTTCTTTTTCGTATTCCAATTCCAAAGCCCAGCAGCAGAAGCGATGCAGCCAACGATAGTTAGTTTCGTATTGGGTGTTGTTGTCAAGGTCATATCTGTTGACAACAGTAAAGGTATTCTTATCGTCTGCTTTGTAGCGGATACCGTTACGTAATTCCTGATCCATATCAGGTTGTCCAATATCGAACAAAGTAGTAGTAATATCTTCACGATACCAGCCTACCCAGGTAGACCACTTAGAAGCAACCTTTTGACTCAATACTGCATAGTACAA
>JAFTMR010000116.1 GCA_017452325.1 Phascolarctobacterium sp.
GATGATTATATAGAGTATTATAATAACAGGCGTATAAAGTTAAGATTGAATGGGATGTCTCCAGTTGAATATCGGGAGACATTTGGTAACGTTATAGGTCTATAAAAGGATTTTTCCGTCCAATAATTGGGGTTCATCTCAAAGACCGCTGGTTCCTAGGCCGATGCGGTCTTACTGTTTTTTAGAATGGTCTTTGCCAATCATATAACCAAGACCAAATATACTTGCCGCACAAACCAAGTGAAACAAAAAAGCTCCGCAATCGCGGAGCTTTTTTGGTGTAAGTAAATAGCTTATAAAATGAGATAAAACCTTTTATTTCAACAGTTCTTCCTTCAATTCGTAGTATTCCCTTGAAAAATAGGGAGTGAGCTGTGCTTCGCGGTGGTCGTAACCAAAGGCGCGCTTGGTGATGGAAAGGATGGGAGGCGCCTGAATGCGTTTGGCAACGCTAAAGCCTGCAAAAAGCTTCCACCAACGTTCAAGGTCTGCAATTAAATCTGCAGGGGTGGGGAAGGTTGCACTGATGATTTCCGGGTTACAGCCAAGCTCTTGGGCAAGGGTGCCTGCCTTGTACCAGCGCAGGATATCCGCAGGAGTGGTCTTATGCCAATTTTCTACAAAGGAAGCCAGAAGATAATCGTGGTATTCGTAAATGAGGGGGTCACCGCCCGTTCCGACGGTTTGGCTGCTGGCAAGCTCCGCACTGGGACGAATGGTAAAGATTTCTTCGGGGATAACTTCTCTTTGGAAGATATGCTCGTTCAAGTAACGACCAAGAGCGTAAACCTGATGCTTCCACAAATCGCCAATCATGGCAAGGGCACCGCAAATATCACCGTAGAAGGTGCAGTAACCAACGGTTATTTCTGCCTTATTGGAGTTACAGGAGAAGGCGCCACCAAAAGCCGCGGAAGCTGCTGCGATAATACGGGCGCCCCGGTCGCGGGCTTGGATGTTTTCTTTAACAATGTTGCTGAGCACCAAGTTACTTTCTTCACCGGTACCCATATTGAGTACGGGGGTAGAAGTAAGCTGTTCTTCCGTAATCCAGCAGCTAAGGTTGATGGGGATGACTGCGTAATTGGTGTTCAAGTTTTTCGCCAAATTATGGGCGATATTCTTGGTGGTTTCTGAATTATAATCAGAGGGCAGGTTAATGAGCAAAACATTTTCCGGACCCAAGATATCCACATACATGGCAGCAGTAATAGCAGAATCGATACCACCGCTCAAGCCTATGGTCATCTTCTTGATACCGCATTGCTCTAAGAACTTTTGCGTGCCGTAACGCAGAGATTTATAAATGGATTCAGGCTCTTGGGGGAGGGAAGCAACATTGTTGTCGCCCACAAAACAGCCTGCTTCCGTATCCCAAGTGCACTCTAAAATTGTATCAGCGTACATTTCCGCAGAGGTAATCAGGGTGCCATCTGCATTGTAGGCAGAGGAACAGCCGTCATAGGTAAAGACGTTCTTACCATTGTTCTGGGTGCCTACGTTGTTACAGTACACAAGGGGAACGCCTGCTTCCTTGGCTTGGGCACTAAAGACTTTGTTGCGCTTTTTGTTCTTGCCTAAGCTGTAGGGGGAGCAGGAAAGGTTAAAGAGAATTTCTGCACCATTAGTTGCCAAGGTTTGGGGAACGTTAAGATGGTAGTTTTCTGTCCAACCGTCTTCACAAATCATCAAGCCAATTTTAATGATTTGCCCTTTGACAGTAATCTGTAAGGGCTGCAATGCTTCGCTAACAACAGTACCTTCTTCTGCACACAGCTTTTGCAGGCTGTAGAAGTAACGGTAATCATCAAACTGGCGGTAGTTGGGCAGGGAGTTTTTAATAATGAAGCTACGCCCCATGTAACCACCAATGACTTTACCATTTTGACAGGCGAAGGCAGCGTTGTATTTACGCAAGCGTCCATCTTCATTCAGCTTGTCCTTTTCAAAGGCAACATTGCCAAACATGACGCAGATGTCCTGGGAAGCTTCAATGATTTTTTCTGCGTAGTATTGGCAGTCATCAAGGAAGGTTTGCTGCTCCCACAGGTCACCAATCAAGTAACCGGGGATGCACATCTCTGGCAAAAGTAGAATGTCTGCCTGCTTGCTCTTGGCAATGGTAATAAGCTCTAATATTCTTTTATAGTTTTTATCGGGATGTCCGGGAAGGACATCCATCTGTCCGCAAATTATCTTAATAAGCACTTGCACACCTCGTTAGTTGCAATTAAACATTTCTGATGATATTATAGCAAATAAGATTTGTTTATGCCACTTTGAAGGAGGCTTTTACCTTGAAACATAACAAAAAAACTAATGCTGCCCGCATTTTAGATGATATGAAGATAGATTACCGCATTATGGAGTATGAGGTAGACGAAGAGCATTTGGATGCTGTACATGTTGCTGCTTCTGTTGGGATGCCTGCGGAACAGGTCTTTAAGACTTTGGTTGTGCGTGGTGACAAAACGGGGGTGCTCTTTGCTGTTATCCCTGGTAATGGGGAGCTGGATTTAAAGGCTTTGGCAAAGGTGAGCGGCAATAAGAGGACGGAGCTTGTACCTTTGAAGGAGGTTCTGCCTTTGACAGGTTACATTCGTGGCGGCTGCACTTCCCTTGGCGCTAAGAAGAATTACCCCGTATTTATTGATGAAACCTGCGTGCTATGGGATGAAATGGCAGTGAGTGCAGGTCAGCGTGGCATGCAGCTGGTGCTTGCTCCTGATGATTTGGTAAGAGCGACCGGTGCGACGGTGGCACCTCTCATTTTTGAGTGACACTTGTCCGTTTGCAGGAAATATGGTATTATTCTTTTATAAATAGAGAATAATTTTTTAGATAGAATAATGCAAAATCATTAGAAGTATAACGATGCTTATAATGATTTTCTAGGAAAGTAGGTTTAAATTATGTTATATGTAAGTACAAGAGGCAAAACCGATTTAGTCAGTGCTTCCCACGCCATTACTCGTGGCTTGGCAGGCGATGGCGGTTTGTTCGTACCCAAACGTTTTCCGCAAATCCGCTTGGGCGATATTAAAGCCATGGAAAAGAAGCCGTACACCGAGCGTGCTGTGGATATTCTGCTGCAATTCCTGACAGATTTTACTGAAGATGAACTGCGTGAATGTGTAACCAATGCTTACGCACCTGAAAAATTTGGCGGCGTGCCTGCTCCCTTGGTAAAGGTAAATAACAATACTTCCGTTCTGGAGCTGTGGCATGGTCCTACTTCTGCCTTTAAGGATATGGCGCTCCAGCTTTTGCCCCATGTTCTGACCAAGGCTATTGCCAAGACCGGTGAAAAGCACAAGGTTGTAATTTTGGTTGCTACCTCTGGTGATACCGGCAAGGCTGCCCTGGAAGGCTTTGCTGATGTTGAAGGCACTGAAATTATTGTCTTTTATCCCAGTGAGGGCGTTAGTGATATCCAAAAACGTCAGATGACTACCCAGATGGGAAGAAACGTTAAGGTTTTTGGCATTGAGGGCAATTTTGACGACGCACAGCGCGGCGTTAAGGAAATCTTTGGTAATGAGGCATTGGCTTTTGAATTGGAAGAAAAGGGTTACGCTTTCTCTTCTGCCAACTCTATTAACTGGGGACGTCTTGTTCCGCAGATTGTTTACTATTTTAGTGCCTATGTTGATGCCGTTAAGGCAGGCAGCATTAAGATGGGGGATTCCGTTAATTTTGTTGTACCCACCGGTAACTTTGGCAATATTTTGGCGGGCTACTATGCGAAGCTGATGGGCTTGCCTGTGGAACGCTTGTTGTGCGCTTCCAATAGCAACAATGTGCTTACTGATTTTATCAACAGCGGTGTTTACGACAAGCGTCGTGAGTTCTACAAAACTGCTTCTCCCTCCATGGACATTCTTGTTTCCAGTAATCTGGAGCGTCTTTTGTACTCCATTACCAACGAAAACGCAGAGAAGGTTGCTACGCTGATGGAAAAACTCAATAGCGACGGCAACTATAAAATAGAAGAGGAGCATTTGAAAATAATTCAAAGCGAATTCTTTGCTGCTTGGGTTGATGAGGTAGAAACCAAGGAAGCCATTGCCCGCGTTTACAGTGACTATAATTATCTGATGGATACCCATACTGCTGTTGCTTGGCGTGCTTTGGAAAAATATCGCTTCCTTACCAGCGACGAAACCTTTAGTATTGTGCTTTCCACTGCTAGCCCCTATAAGTTCTGCGATAGCGTGTTGGAGGCGTTAGAAGATAAGAAACAGACGGAGACAGAGCCCTTTGCCCTGCTCCGTAAATTAAATGAAAAAACCGGTGCTCCCATTCCTGAGCGTATGCTTGCTCTGGAAACCATGCCCATTCTTCACAGTGATGTGATTCCTGCGGAAGACATGGAAGCAAATGTTGTTGAGTATCTGGAATAATCCCTAGTAAAAATTAAGAGGCTTACTTCGATTAAGAAGTAAGCCTCAATTTTATTTACCCAGTAATTTTTTCAGTTCTTGAACCTTCTCTGCAAATTTTTGCAGGGTTACGGTTACAGGCTGAGGAGTGTTCAGGTCCACGCCAGCATTTTTCAGGATGTTCAGGGAATAATCACTGCCACCTGCGTGGAGGAAGCCCAAGTATTTTTCAACAGCGCCTTCTTCTCCGTTCAGGATGCTTGCGGCAAATGCTGTTGCAGCGGAATAGCCGGTTGCATATTTGTAAACGTAGAAGGGGGTGTAGAAGTGGGGGATGCGGCTCCATTCGCTTGCCAGCTCTTTATCAACGGTCAGTGCTTCACCGTAGTAACGCTTGTTGCTGTCCAACCAGTAGTTTTCTAGTTTCTCTGCTTGGAGGGTACGCCCTGCGCTAATTTCACTGTGGATGAATTTTTCAAACTCTGCAAATTGCACTTGGCGATACACGGTGGTGCGTACTGCTTCTAAGAATTGGTTGAGCAGATAAATTTTTTGCTCATCGTTTGCCTGTTTCAAGGTATGTTCCAAAAGCAGGATTTCGTTGGTAGTAGAAGCCACCTCAGCGCAGAAGATGGTGTAATCTGCATTGATGTAGGTTTGGGCACTGCTGCTAAAGTAGCTATGTAGTGCGTGTCCCATTTCGTGAGCAATGGTGGAGATACTATTGTAGCGTTTTTGGTAGTTCAGCAGTACGAAGGGGTGGACGCCGTACACGCCCCAGGAGTAAGCTCCGCTACGCTTGCCCTTGTTTTCGTAAATATCAATCCAGCCTTCACTAAAACCTTTTTTGAGGGTGGTGATGTATTTTTCACCCAAGGGTTCCAAGGCTGCCACAATCTTTTCGCAAGCTTCGTCAAAGTCACAAGCGAAGCTGTCTCCTGCGTTGCTTAAAGGAACGTAGATATCGTAGGGATGCAGTTCATCATAGCCAAGTACTTCCTTTTTAAGTTGCATGTATTCGTGCAGGGGTGCAAGATTGTCGTGAACAGTTTGAATCAACCCGTCGTAAAGGGAGGTGGGAATATTATCTGCTGCCAAGGAAGCTGTCAAGGTGTCAGGATATTTGTGGGCAGTAGCGTAGAAATTAGCACTGCGGCAGCTGCCGGTTAAAGTAGTAGCCAAGGTGTTGCGATATTTATGGTAGGAACCCATCAAGCCTTGGAAGGAGTTTTTGCGCAGCTCTCTATCGGGAGAGGTCATGTTCAAAAGGTAGTTGCCTTCGCTGACAGTTGCCTTGTTACCTGCGCCGTCGGTAATTTCCGGGAACTCAAGGTCTGCACTTACCAGAGCGCGGAAGGCGGTGGCAGATGTACCCGTTGCAAGACGACTTTGAGCAAGCAGTTCTTCCATTTCCGCAGGCAGGATGTGGTCGGAAAGGCGTACTAAATTTTCAATGTAGTATTTGTAATTGGCAAGAGCAGGTTCGCTTTCCAACATTGCTGCCAGCTTTTCTTTATCCAAGGCTAAAATTTCCGGTTCAATAAAGGAATTGGCATTGCTAAAGGCAGCAGCCAAGCTTTCTGCTTCACCGCTAAGCGCTTGCATATGTTGGTCAGTATTGTCTGCATCCTGTTGCAAACGGGCATAGGCATAAATCTTCTCAACCATTTGTGCCAGCTCGTCCTGCATTATCAAAGCAGCTGCCATAACCTTAGCGTCGTGGAGCAAGCCTTTAAATTCGCTTAACATGGGCAATTTGCTTTTCAGTTCTTCGCAAGCGGCTTGCCACTCTTTTTCATCATTATAGATATCACTTACTCTCCACTTGCAGTCAGCAGGAATATCTGCACGCGCAACGCTGCTGCCATGGGCGGGAATAATTTTTTTGTTCATTATATTTCACTCCTTGCAAAATCAAAATTATTACTCTATCATTATAGCATACGAAGCAAAAAGGAGCAGGAAAATGCGCACACTTTTAATCGCAATTAACAGTAAATATGTGCACACAGCCTTAGGCTTGCGTTACGTTGGTGAATATGCCAAAGGGCAAGGCTTTGATGTACATTTAATAGAAGAAACAATTAATACTCCCATCTTGAGTGTGTTGGAAAAAATCATGGAGCAGAAGGCAGAAGTATATGCTTTTTCTGTTCATATCTGGAATAAACCCTTTGTTTACCGTTTGATTTCCATGTTGAAGAAGCTACGTCCCGAAGCGACCATTGTTGTGGGTGGTCCGGAGGTTGCCTTTGATGGGGAACGTATCTTCAAGGAGCTGCCTGCCATTGATTACATTGTGCAAGGCGAGGGCGAAAAGGTCTTTGCGGATTTCTTAGCAGGCTTTGGCAGTGGAAAGGTACCTCTGCATATTGCTTACAAGAAGAATGGGGAAGTGCATTTGAATGGTGGCGTAACGGTTATAGAAGATTTAAGTATTTTGCCATTCCCCTATCCTGATTTGGAAGCAGTGGTGGACGCTCATAAAATAGTTTATTACGAATGTACTCGTGGCTGCCCGTTTAACTGTTCTTATTGCTTGAGCGCTATCTCCCGCTCCGTACGAAAACGTCCGTTGGAAATGGTGTTGCGGGATATGGATACCTTTATGGCGGCGAAGGTTGCCTTGGTAAAATTTGTAGACCGTACCTATAATTTAGATGAAAAGTACTTCCTGCCCATGATGAAATACTTGGCAGAGGCTGACACCAATACTACTTTCCACTTTGAAATCAAGGCGGATATATTGTCGGAAGAAGTATTGGATTTCTTAGCAACAGTACCCAAGGGTCGCTTCCAGTTCGAGATAGGGGTGCAAACTACTAATCCACCAACCCTAAAGGCTATCAACAGGCAGGATAATTGGGATAAGCTGGTGCATAACTGTCAAAGGCTTTTAAGCTTTAAGAATATGCATCTCCATTTAGATTTGATTGCGGGCTTGCCTTACGAGGGCTTGCGTGAGTTTAGAAAATCCTTTGATGATGTGTATTCCCTGAAGCCAAATATGCTGCAATTAGGTTTCTTGAAAGTGCTTCCCGGTACCCAAATGAATAAGGAAACAGAGCTGCATGGCTTGCGTTATATGGATGAACCGCCCTATGAAATTCTAGCTACCAATTACATGCCCTATGAAGAATTGCAGTTCTTGAAGCGTTTGGAGAGCGTGTTTGAACAAACCTACAATACCGGCAACTTTCCCAACATCTTGCGTCATCTCATAGAGAGGAAAGGACAAGGCGCTTTTGCTTTTTATGAAAGCTTAACCAATTGGTGGGTGGGAGCAGGTCATTATCCTCAAACCCACAATGCCAAAGGCGTGGCAAAAATTTTGTATGACTTTATCTTGGCTAATTACGCTGACGAAGCGGATGCTTTGATTGAAATCTTGCGCTATGATGTTTTTGTAGGCATTGCCGGTTGGAAGCCGGAATGGCTGCGTTGGAATACGGAGGCAATTTTTGACGTAGTATCTGATTTCTGGCGAGATGAAGAAAAGGTTAGCCAGTACATTGAAAATTATAAGTTCAGCAGCTGGCGCCAGATACATAAAAATTATCCCATTGAGCTGTTTAAAAATGATATTTCTAGCGGTGCAAGCAGGGAGTTTTATGTAATGGCTAAGAATTTTGGAGAAGAAACCAGCGTTTTTGAAGTTAATTTATAAATTTTAGAAGGCGTGTCCTGCGTGAGCAGGACACGTTCTCTTTGCCAACGAAGCCAAGCGTGTCGTAAAAAAACTTCAAAAAAGTTAAAAAAGGGTGTTGACAGGCAAAGCTTTGAGTGCTATTATATACAAAGTCGCTGACAGAACGGCGACAACAGAACCTTGAAAACTGAACAATAACCTAGAAAAAAGCGAATGTGCGGGTCAAGCATTTCGAA
>JAFTMR010000117.1 GCA_017452325.1 Phascolarctobacterium sp.
ATCAAAAACAAACCTACAACTAAAAATATGATGCTGATATTACCACGTTCACTATTCATAAACCACACTTCCGTTGAAGCAGTACAGCATCTGCTCCACGCTTTGCCTACGTCCCTGCTTTTGTAATACAAACTTTAGTCTGACAAGGTGTTCCCCCGCTCTAGCCACCTGCCACTCGACAACTTGACAGTCTGGTATGAACAAGGGATTCTTGCCACTGGTATTAGTAGTCTTGGTTGTTTTATAAAGGCCTTTGTTTTCCCAAGTGTAGGTATAAACTTTGCCCGCGTGTCCCGTTTGGCATATCAGTTTAGAATTACCTCTGTAATCCTCGCTCAAGGTAATCAGCCTGCCCTCATAGCACAAATCCTTTTCCAGAATACTGCACATATATCTTCCCGCATCTCGCAGCTGCATATCAATAAACATTTTGTGCCAGCCTTGTACTATCTGGTAAAAGTCTCCGTACAAAAGGGCAGTGACCAAAGCTATAACGGCAACAGTAAGCTGCAGTTCTCCTATAAGAAAGCCTGCTTCCTTACCATACCAGCAGGAGGTTGAAAATGATTTTGCCACTTTTTGCTTCAATAATCTGTACCTCCCTCAAGGTAATGCCCTGTAAATTACGTTCTTCCATATGTACTTGCCACCCGTCCGGCAAATCAATAGCTCCCCCAAGCAAGGATTGTTCTACCAAAGCCTGTGCCTGCCGTACGCTCTGAACAAAGTTTAAAGTTTGGGCGCTTCTTCCAAAGCTAGTAGTAACGCAAAGCAAGAGCGTTCCCACTACCAAAAATACTACCGCTAGCTCCACCAGTAAAAATCCCTTACTCGCCTTCACTTATTACAATCCTTCCTGTTACCGGCTGCACAGCTACCGTACAGCTAATACCAGCTTCCTTGCCATGGCGCAGTACCCAAGTTCCGGTGGCAGCAGGAGCACCGTTAACACCAAACTGCACGTTAAAACGCTTAGGCCACGATAACACTACGTCCCAGCCATTATCAGCAAAGCGAACTTCCCCCACCTTTTTCCCTCGCAGATAAAAATCATAGCCACTACTCAGAGAACGTAGATATCTTTGCTCTCCTTCGCCAAAAAGAGCTTGTTGCTGCAGCTTGCGCATATCTGCAGCCAGCAAGTTCGCTGCTGCTCGTACTTCCAGCTTAGCAAGCTGTTTGGTATAAACAAGGCTTTGAGGCAGGAGCATACTTGTAAGTACGGCAAGCACAGCGGCTACCACTAGCACTTCCAGTAGGGAAAATCCCTTCTGCCTATTCTGACGCGCTACTACCACCGGAAGTAATAAGCTCTCCTGCAGCGTTCTTGCCTGTAAGAGTATAGGTGGTATCACTGGCAGTATAGGTTAAGGCTTCCCCCTTAGCATCTTTAAACTCACTGCTTCCAGAAATATATTCTGTCTGCAAAGCCTCCAAGGTATCCGGCACACTGCCATTTTCCATTTTGTACAATTGAATGGCCTGGTCAACAGCCGCTAAATCATTACGCAGCTTGGCATTCTTTACTTTGGTGTTAGCGCCGTCCAAGGAAGGCATAACCATGGTCACTAACACGCCCAAAAGCGCCGCAACCGCTACAACTTCAATTAAAGTAAAACCAGCTTGTTTGCTTTTCATAAAAAACCTCCTCAATTATATTCTGGTAATGCTGTAAACAGCTCGAACAAAGGGCTAACAACGGAGCAAACCACCACAGCTGTAATCAGTGCCGCCACCAAAAGCAGTAAGGGGGATAGTAGCTCTCTTGCTTTTTCCAAGCGGTTGCGCAAATCTTGCTCTAAAATCACAGCCGCCTCATTCAGCATCTGCGGCAAATAGCCTGTTTCTGCACCAATGCTGATAAGCTCCGCAGTCAAAGGAGAAAATACATTCTTGGAAGCACTCACCGCCAGGCTAATGGCTTCACCACTTCGCAGGGCAGCGTTAAAGATTTTCAGTTGACGCGCACGTTCTCGTTGACCAATAGTAATAATAACAATATCCACAGCCTCTGTAATGCTAATGCCCTTATCCAAAAGCAAGCCTAATAATTTGCAAAAGCGTATCTCTAACAGCATAGCGTACAAGCCACGCACCATTGGCAGACGCAAGCCAAATCTTGCCAATGCTTGCTGTCTTGAATAAGCGTAAAGCAAGCTTATCAATAACAGTAGACTTAGCTCCCGGCTATGCACAACAAGAAAATTGCTCACTGTAACCGCCAGCTGTAGGATGCTCCCAGGGCGTGCACCCAGACTTTGATAAACCATGGCTAACATAGGCAAAACATATACCAGAAAGAAACATAGCACTCCCAAAGATGCCGTCAATAAAAATAGCGGATATAAGGTAGCCTTCAACAGAAACTGTTTCAATTCTCGTTGTTTAGCATAATATGTAGCTATCTCCAAGAATACATTGTTCAGCTCACCGCTACGTTCCCCTGCTGCCACCAAGGTTATTGCCAAATTAGGAAAGGTATCACCACAATTCTGCATAGCAGTTGCTAATGACATGCCTGCCTTCAAACTCCGTATAAGCTTTACGCAAATGCTGCCAATGTTAGGATCAGCACGCTGTCTTAAAAGAGCAAGACCCTTGAGCAAGGGTACACCACTATTTAAAATTACTGCTAGCTGTTTAAAAAAGATAATCCTTTGCTTGTCATTCAGGATGGCTTCTTTAGACAGCAGTTTGCTACCAATGCGTACTCGCCATGAAAATCCCTGCACGCTTACCCCCTCCCTTTGTTAAGACTAGTATTCTGTAAAAACTTTTCTTTGCCTGTATTTTTATCGGATAGTTGTGAAATCCACGTGAAATCTTCAGAAAAATTTTTATAAAAACAAAACCCACAATTGTTTCACGTGAAACAATTGTGGGTTTTCTACTTTTAATATTTAGAGTTATTCTCTTTCGCTCTACGTCCACCCAGCTCTGCCAACAGCTCGTTGGGAGTAATGTTGTGGTATGCCAAAAGCACTAAGCAATGATACCACAGGTCGGACATTTCATAGAGCACTTCGTCTTTAGCGTGGTTCTTGGAAGCAATAATGGTTTCTGCTGCTTCCTCGCCAACTTTTTTAAGAATCTTGTCTTGACCGGAAGTGAACAAGTACTTGGTGTAAGATTTTTCCCCACCATTTACCCGCTTCTCTTGGATAACGCGATACAGCTCGCTCAATACACCGGGGATGCCTTCCATTTCGGGAACAGGCAAGTTGTCACGTTTCCACAGCAAATTATGGAAGCAGGAATATTCACCGGTATGACAAGCCACGCCGGTTTGTTCAACTTGTACCAGCAGGCTATCGCCATCGCAGTCATAGCTGATATCTACAACCTTTTGCAAATTGCCACTGGTCGCGCCCTTGTTCCACAGTTCTTGGCGGCTACGGCTCCAGAACCAGGTATAACCTGTTTCCACAGTACGCGCCAAGCTTTCGCCATTCATATAGGCAAGCATCACTACGGCATTGGTACGCACATCTTGTACGATGGCAGGCACCAAGCCCTTGTCGTCAAATTTAATTTTAGAAAAATCTATCTGCATTATAATCTCACCTCGATACCTCTATCACGCAGATACTCCTTCACCTGTTGAATGGTAAAGGTTTTATAGTGAAAGACGGAAGCCGCCAACACTGCGTCAGCACCGCCTTCTGCAAGCACTTCGTAAAAATCTTCTAATTTACCCGCGCCGCCACTGGCGATTACGGGAACATTAACTGCTTCGCTAACGGCTTTTGTCAGAGGAATGTCGTAGCCTGCCTTGGTACCGTCTGCGTCCATACTTGTTAGCAGAATTTCTCCTGCGCCAAGGGCTACGCCCTCCTTCGCCCACTCAATGGCATCAATACCGGTAGGGGTACGTCCGCCATGTACATAAACTTCCCATTTATTTTCGCCTGAGCGGCGAGCATCAATGGCAAGGACAATACATTGACTACCAAAAAGCTTTGCACCTTCTGCAATCAGCTGGGGGTTCTTCACCGCCGCAGAGTTTACAGAAATCTTATCTGCGCCTGCGCGCAAAGCATTGCGGATATCATCCACAGTGCTAATGCCACCGCCAACGGTTAAGGGCATGAACACTTCGCCCGCAGTTTTATTGATCACGTCAAGCATAGCCTTACGTTCTTCCACAGAAGCAGTTATATCTAAAAATACTAATTCGTCTGCACCTTCAATATCGTAAGTCGCCGCCAGCTCCACAGGGTCGCCAGCGTCACGCAAGCCTACAAAATTAGTGCCTTTCACTACGCGTCCTGCCTTAACATCCAAGCAAGGGATAATTCTTTTCGTATGCATCTTAACCCTCCTTCGCCAAAGCAAGCGCTTCACGCAGGTCAACTGCGCCAGTATAGATTGCCTTACCAATGATGCAGCCAGTTACACCATCCTTTTGATAAGGCAGTAAATTTTTAATATCATTTATAGAAGCAACTCCACCGCTGGCAATAACCTCAATGCCGCCGGCGCGGGCGATTTCCGCTGTAGCCTCCACGTTTACGCCGCTAAGCATACCGTCGCGGCTAATGTCAGTATAAATAATTTTATCCACGCCATATTGTGCCATTTGCTTAGCAAGTTCAGTAGCCGCTACGCCACTGCCCTTGCCCCAACCTTCAATGGCAACCTCGCCATTTTTAGCGTCAATGCCCACAGCAATATGACCGGGGAAATTTTTGCAGGCTTCATCAACTAATTGAGGATTTTTTACTGCGGCACTTCCCAAGATTAAACGGGTTATGCCCAGCTCCAAAAGTTTTTCCACAGCCTGCATATTGCGGATACCACCGCCCAACTGAACAGGAATATTGACAGCTTCTAAAATGCGTTTGATAACAGGAATATTTTTCCCTTCACCAGCCAACGCACCATCAAGGTCAACAAGATGCAAGTATTCTGCACCACACGCCGCCCACTTCAAAGCCATTTCCGCAGGGTCATCAGCAAAAACTGTTTCCGCATCAAAGCGACCTTCTGTTAAACGCACGCAGCGACCGCCGCGGATATCTATTGCAGGATAAATAATCATGACGCTCACTCCTTACAGCTCAACAAATTTCTTCAACAACGCCAAGCCGGCGCGACTGGATTTTTCCGGATGGAATTGGAAAGCATGCACGCTACCCTTGCCTACGGAAGCAGTAACTTCCATACCATAATCACAGACGGAAGTAATAATGCCTTTATCCTCAGGCTCGCAATGGAAGCTGTGGACGAAGTAGACAAATTCACCCTCTGCCTCCTCCAACAAGGGAGAAGCATTTTTCAAAGCCAATTTATTCCAACCCATGTGGGGAATTTTATGATTAGTTTTTAAATATTTAACCTGACCTTTGAAATAGCCCAAGCCTTCCACTCCGGGAGCTTCGTCGCTACCTTCAAAGAGCACTTGCATCCCAAGACAAATGCCTAAGAATGGCTTGCCACTATTTAAAAGCTCCATAATCAGGGGAACCAAGCCGGACTTGTGCAAATTAGCCATACAATCGCCAAAAGCACCAACCCCTGGCAAAATAATTTTTTCTGCAGCGGCGATAATGTCCTTATCATTGGTGATGACGGGCTCGCCGCCAACAGCAGCGATAGCCTTGGTCACGCTATGGAGATTACCCATTCCATAATCTATAATTACAACTTGCTTGCTCATAACAATCCTTTACTGCTCATTACGCCTTGCACACGGTTATCGTAAGCAACCGCTTCTGCCAAAGCACGAGCGAAGCCCTTGAACATGGCTTCAATAATATGATGAGTGTTCTTGCCGTACAAAACTCTGATGTGCAAGGTCATCCCTGCATTCATGGCAACGGCGCGGAAAAATTCTTCCGTCATCTCTGCTTCGTAAATGCCAAGCTGCACTTTGGGGATATCCCCATCAAAAACAAGGTACGGACGTCCGGAGAAATCCAGCACTACTTGTACCAAAGCTTCGTCCATGGGCAGGAAACAGTTACCATAGCGGTGCATGCCTGCCTTATCGCCCACAGCTTCTTTCAGCAGTTGACCGAGCACAATACCGCAGTCTTCCACAGTATGATGACTATCCACGTCCAAATCGCCCACAGCCTTCAAAGTCAAATCGCTAAAGCTGTGCTTGGTAAACAAGGTCAGCATATGGTCGAAGAAGCCAATGCCCGTATTAACTTGGCAAATACCACTGCCATCTAAATTCAGTTCTGCAAAAATTTCAGTTTCTAAAGTTTTGCGTTCCACGCTGCCACATCTCATAATTGTACCTCCGTACACAAGGCAGTAAGTTTTTGTAGAATAATCAAGTTTTCTTCCGGCTTGCCTACGGTTACACGCAAGCAACCGGTCAGCTTAGGATGTCCGCTATAATCCCGGACGAGGATGCTGTTTTCCATCAAATATTTGAACATCATCTTG
>JAFTMR010000118.1 GCA_017452325.1 Phascolarctobacterium sp.
AGGAGTATTTTGCGCAGCTTATTGATACCGTTCGTGTGCGTGTCAAGACCTTGCAAGAGGTAGCAGATGCTTCCACCTATTTCTTTAAGGAAGTGGAAAGCTACGATGAAAAGGGTGTGGCGAAGCATTTTAAACCGGAAGCTATCGACTTACTGGAAAAATGCATTGCTGCCATTGAAGCAGATGATGTGTATGATTTGGAAAGTACGGAAGCTGCCTACAACAAGCTGGCTGAAGAGAACGGTTTGGCTTTGGGCAAGGTGATTCATCCCACCCGCTTGGCGTTGACCGGTAGAACTGTTAGCCCAGGTATGTTTGATGTAATGGTACTTTTAGGAAAAGAGAAAACCTTGGCAAGAATGCGTAAGGCTATTGCCTATATTAAGACTTTATAAGAATGGAGGTAGGTTGATGAAAATATTTTTGACTGCCCTGTTATGTATGCTGTTGTGCTTACCTGCTTTTGCAGATCAACAGACAACGGTACTTTCTGCGCCCACTTCCATTAAAAAAGCTACAGGTAATCTGCCCTTTATCGACGGCAGCAATGACCCTGTACTGGAAAAAGAAGCCAACTCTATTTTACGCAAGTATGCGGAAGAATTGGTGGATAGGGTTGGCAACAAGGGAACTATTACCTATGCTGTGCAGCTTAACCGTCCCAGCTTGGTAAGCGTGCTCCTGCAAGCTAATAATGAGAAGAAGGTTGCCTATAAAGGTGTAAATATTGACTTAACCACTGGTCGTGAATTTATTGTCTATGATTTTTTCACCAAGGATGATAATGTGAAAGAAGCTTTGGGAGATTATGCTGACGTGCTGTTCTCCGAAAAGGGAATCTACACCCGCGAAAGTGAGAAGACAGGCTACACTGCCTTCGTACCTTACAGCAAGCTGATGGCTTCCATGCGCATTGGCGAAGCAGGACGCTTAGTACAAATTGCTAAGCTTACCCGCAATGCGGAAGGTAAAACCTTAACTGTACCCAACGGCAGTATGATGGCGTTAAAATTAGATTCCAATCCGACAACTGGTTACCGTTGGATTGTTACCTATCCTGAAGGAGCAGAAGATGCGATTAAAAATGTAGGCAGCTCCTTTATTATGCCTCGCGGTGATGATCAACGTACAGGTATGCCCGGCGTAGAAATTTTAGTATTCACCGCTCAAAAACCGGGAACCTACAATATTAAGCTTGATTATAAGCGTCCTTGGGAACGTGTGGGTATTGATGGCTTTAACTTTACCGTAGTTGTGAAGGAGTAAAAATGGATAAGTCTAAGGAAAGAATTATAGAATTACTTGCTCCTGCCGGAAGCTGGGAGGCTCTTGAAGCAGCAGTGAACGCAGGCGCAGACGCAGTATATATGGGTGGCAAAGCCTTTGGCGCACGCCAATACGCTAGTAACTTCGATAGGGAAGAGATGGCGAAGGCAGTTTACTTTGCTCATATGCACCGGGTAAGAATTTATATTACTGTAAACACTCTCGTTGACGACAGCGAAATGCAGGAGTTGGCAAGCTACCTGCTGTTTCTCAACAATGTGGGCGTTGACGGCATCATCGTGCAGGATTTAGGCGTTATCCGTCTTGCGAAACAGATTGTGCCTGACTTGCCCCTTCACGCCAGCACCCAAATGACCGTTACCAATAGTAGCGGGGTGGACTTCGCCGTTGAAGCAGGAATGGAGCGTACCGTTGTAGCACGCGAGCTTAGTCTTGAAGAAATCAAAGCAGCTTGCTCCAGAGGTACGGAGATTGAAACCTTTATTCATGGTGCCTTGTGCGTGTGTTATTCTGGTCAATGCTTGATGAGCAGCTTGATTGGTGGTCGCAGTGGTAATCGTGGTCGCTGCGCCCAACCTTGTCGTTTGCCCTACAAGCTGATGAACGCAAAGGGCGAGGACATGCTTCAAGGCAAGGACGCAGGTCAATACCTGTTGAGTCCTAAAGATATGAACACCTTGGAAATTTTACCCCAGCTGATTGACGCAGGTGTGGTTTCCTATAAAATTGAAGGTCGCATGAAGCGTCCTGAATACGTTGCCATCGTGGTTGATGCTTATCGTCGTGCCATCGACAGCTACAAGGCAGGCAACTACAATGTTCCTGAACAGGATTTGGATAATATTGAACAAATCTTTAACCGCGACTTTACCACTGCCTATATGACCCATCGTCCCGGCCGCGAGATGATGAGTGACAGACGTCCTAATAATCGTGGCGTATTGGTCGGTCGTGTGGCGAAGCTGGATAAGGCTCGTAATAAAGCTACTATTAAATTAGATAAAGAGCTGCATTTGGGCGACGGCTTGGAGTTCTGGGTAAGTGTGGGCGGTCGCGTTGGTACTACTGTTACGGAAATGCTGCGCGGCGGCGAAAGCGTTTCCGTTGCTGGCGTAGGCGAACAAGTAACCATTGATGTACCCAATGGCGTGCGTTTGAATGACAGGGTGTTCCGGACTTTGGACAGTCGCCTGATGACTTACGCTCAACAATTCTTTGGACCAGATGCTAAGAAGCGCATCCCAGTTGACGCAGTTGTTACTGCTAAATTGGGAGAGCCTATGAAAATTATACTGACTGATGATGAAGGTAATGTTGGCTACGGCGAAACGGACTTTATCGTTGAGGCAGCACGTAAGCGTGCTTTGGATGATGAGGTAGTGCGTAAGCAGATTGACCGTCTTGGTACTACTGAATATTTCCTGAACAGCTTAACCTTCGAGCATGACGAGAACGTAATGGTTCCCATGAGCGAAATGAACGAAGCTCGTCGTATGGCAGCAGAATCCTTGGATGCTGCTCGTTTGGAAGCCTTCGCTCCTGCCCGCAAGCAACGCCACGCTATGAATGTGGAGCTTGTTCCTCAAGAACGTGGCACTCGTGGCAGCCGCAGTATTGTAACTGTTCACTGCGATACTGTTGCTAAGGTAGAAGCTGCCTTGAACGGTGGTGCGGATAGAATTTTATTTGCAGGCGATTGCTTCAGCACCAAGGTTGTTACCAATGAAGATTATCGCACTGTAGTAACCCTTGCCCGCAAGGCAGGCAAGGAAGTTGCCTTCGCTACTCCACGTATCATCAAGGAAGCACAGCTCAAATATTTTGACAAGCTTTTCGCTCTGTGGAACGAGCTTGCTCCTGATTATGTCTATATCAGTAACAATGGCTTGTGGCCCTTGGCGAAGAAATATCCTAATTTGAAATTGTGGGCAGATATGACCCTGAATATTTATAATGTGCAGTCCTTGGAATTCTGGCACGAAGCTGGGGCACAAGGCGCTCTCCTCTCTCCAGAGCTTACCATGGGACAGGTAGAACATTTGACGGCGGTAGCTCCTATGCCTGTGGAATGCATGGTACAGGGTAGATTGGAAATGATGGTTTCCGAATACTGCGTAGGCGGCAGCTTCTTGGGAGATTTGCACAAGGGTGCCTGCAAGTTTAATTGCAAAGAGCCTTTGTTCTTAGGCGACCGCAAGGAAGCAAGCTTCCCCGTAGTGGGCGACCAATATTGCAAAATGCACATTCTCAATGCCCATGAGCTTTCTATGTTGACTAATGTTAAGCATATGGAAGGCATTGGCGTTAGCAGCCTGCGTATTGACGGTCGTAACTACGAGGCGAAAGAAGTGGGCGAGCTTACCCGTATGTATAAACAGGTACTGCGTGGGGAAATGTATATTGAAGAAAACTTACCCAACACAACTCGCGGTCATTACTTCCGCGGCGTGTTGTAATATAATGAAGAAATTTGAGAAGGACTGAGGTAGTTTCATGGCTAGATTTGCTATAAAAACCTTAGAATTTGATAAAGTAAAAAATATTTTGGCAGATAAGACTGCGACCTCATTGGGGCGCCAGGCGGTGGAAGGCATGCGCATTGAAAGCGAATTTGCTACCGTCAAGCGTTTGCAGGAAGAAACTGCGGAAGCATTGCGCATTATGGACGAGGGAAAACGCTTTCCCTTTGGCGGTGCGTATAACATCGTTTCCGAAGTAAAGCGTGCGGAGCTGGGCAGTACCCTTGACCCGGAAGAATTGCTACACGTGCAAACTACTGCTGCTGCCATCCGTCAAATGAAGTTCTTTTTACAGGGTGAAGCAGAAATCGCGCCTGTGTTAAGCGAATACGCCAGTGGCTTGAACATTTTTATCAAGCTGGAAAAACAAATTGCCAATGCCATTGATGACCATGGTGAAATTAAGGATAGTGCTTCCACCAAATTAGGAGGCTTGCGTACTGCCATCCAAATTGCCAAGAATCGTGTGAAGGAAAAGCTGGACAGCCTGCTTCATGATCCCGGCAACCAAAAATACTTCCAAGAAAACTTGGTAACCATGCGCGGGGACCGTTATGTTATCCCCGTAAAGATGGAATATAAAATGAACGTTCCCGGTATCGTCCATGACCAGTCCGGTACGGGGGCAACCCTTTTCATCGAGCCAATCGCTGTCGTGAACCTGAACAACGACATCAAACGCTATATGGCAGAAGAAAAGGAAGAAATGGAGCGCATCCTGCGTCAGCTTACTGCCAATGTTGGCAGTGAAGCAGCGGCGCTGTTAGGTTCTCTGGATATTTTGACTGATCTTGATGTAATCTGTGCTCGTGCTTACTTGGCACAGGAACAGCACGCGGTACGTCCCCAAATGCTTTTAAGCGGCAAGGTGGAAATTAAGCAGGGGCGTCATCCCCTTTTGAACAAGGACACTGTAGTTCCCTTGGATGTGGAACTGGGAGATAGATTCAGTATGCTTTTGATTACCGGTCCTAACACCGGTGGTAAGACTGTTGCTTTGAAGGCTGTTGGTCTTTTCGCACTGATGGCGCAGTCCGGCATGTTTATTCCGGCAAGCAGCGCCAAGCTGCCTGTGTTCCGCGCCGTTTATGCTGATATTGGCGACGAGCAGAGCATAGAGCAAAGCCTGAGTACCTTCTCCGCTCACATGACTAACCTGATTAGCATTTTGGGCGAAGTAAAAAGTGGGGACCTGGTTTTGATAGATGAAATCTGCGCAGGCACTGACCCCAACGAGGGTGCTGCCCTTGCCATGTCCATGTTGGAGCATTTACATAAGAACAATGTGCTGACCATGGTAACCACTCACTACAGCGAGCTGAAAACCTTTGCCTACGGACACGAGGGGATGGAAAATGCCAGTGTGGAATTTGACCCCGTTTCTCTGCGACCCACCTATCGTTTGCTGATGGGTGTGCCCGGTAGCAGTAATGCTTTCAATATTAGTCGTCGCCTTGGTTTGGCAGAAGAGATTGTAAAACAAGCAGGACTTCTACTGAACCAGGAGCACTTACATATGGAGACTGTCTTGCAGGAGCTGGAGGGCGAACGCCGTAAGTTTGAAAGCGGTAGTCAGGAGATTGAACGCCTGCGTATTGAGAGTGAGCATTTGCGTAACGAGCTTGCTCATGCGAAGCAGGACTTCGAGCGTCGTAAGAACGAAATGCTCCGCAAGGCGAGGGAGCAGGCTGACGATATTTATCGTCGCAGCCGTCGTGAGTCCGAAGCAGTGCTTAAAGAGCTTCGCTCCATGAAGGCAGACTTCGATACTAAACGCTTGGAGCAAGCTGCGGAAGAAGCACGCAAGAAGCTGAACAAAACTTTAAGCGAGGATGCTCCGCTGCCGGAAGGTGCGCCGCTGACTAAGGAAACTGCTAAAAAAGGCTTGAATGTTTTTGTAACCTCTTTAGGCAAGAATGGTACTATTATTGATGTAAACGGCAATGACGTTACCGTACAAGTGGGTATCCTCAAAATGAATGTGCCTGCTAAAAAATGCCTGGTTACTAAAGCGCAGCCTATCAGCGCTGAACCGGAAAGCAATAAAAAACGTAAGAAGGCAGGCTACAGCCACCAGATGTTTGTAG
>JAFTMR010000119.1 GCA_017452325.1 Phascolarctobacterium sp.
TCTGCTATTTTAGAATTATGTTCATATGCTTTTGTTAAACAGGTATCGTAAAAATTGAGGAAATCTGACGCCAAAAGTTTTAGGGATTTATTAGAGAAGCCAATTCTATAACTAAAACTTTTTGTCTTGTTATCGACAGCATTATACAAAGCGGACCATTTTGAATGCAAAGATTTTACTGAACGTGGTTCAATGAAATTATTTGTGGTGTTGTATAGATCTTGAAATTCATTCAACGCTTGTTTAATTTGAATAGTAAGGTCGCTTTTGTTTAATGTTGAAGTATTTGTAGAAAACTTAGAGATAATCTTGTTCCATAAATTCATCATATCTTCTCCATAATATTTACTACACAAATTATACCTAAAATAGCAAAGTAAATCTATAAAACTAAATTATGATTTTTAATATAATAATAGCAGCAAGGACATGCACAACTACTTTTAGTGAAACGATTGTGACGAGTAGCAACAACTGTATCGAGAAAAATATCGTTAATCCCACATCCTGAGCTGTAGTTTTTCTGTTATTGAATAAATTACGAAGCGAATATGTGGGCAACGATATTTTTAGCTAAAATGTTGCGTTGGGAGTCACTGTTGAACGGAAGTAGTTGTGCGGGTGGATAATATGGTAAATGAAAACTCTCGTAACATTTTCATAAATGCCTTGAAATTTCCTAACGAAAGCAGAGAAAATTTCAATAATGTATGGTATAATAATCTCGGTGTATTATGTGTTTAGATGTATTAGGGGGTCTTTTTATTTTAGAATTTAAACCTGTAACATTGGCGCAAAAGCCTTTGTTTGAAACTTATTTATCTGCACCTGGACAACGCGGAAGCGAATGTGCCTTTTCTAATTTGTTCGTTTGGCGTGATTGTTATAATATATTTTGGTGTATTGCCCATGACTTTTTAATCATTAAGGTTAAACGTAACGAAGTGGATTTCTTTTTGCAACCCTTTGGCGGTAAGGACGAGGATTTACCTCTCTTGATGGAAGAACTAAAAGAGTACCACGAGGGCAAACCTTTTAGACTGCATGGTATTTATGAATGTACCAAGGAGCGTTTAAGCAAGGTCCTTCCTGATTTGGAATTTGAAGAAGACAGGGATAACTGGGACTATGTTTATCTGCGTGAAAAGTTGGCAGCGCTTTCCGGTCGCAAGTACCATGGTCAAAAGAATCATTACAATGCTTTCAAGAAAGCATATCCTGATTTTATCTATGAACCCATTACTGATGATAACAAGGCAGAGTGCCTTGCCTTTGGTGAGAAATGGTGTGACGATAGAATTCATGAGGACCCGACCTTGATTTGTGAAAAGTTCGCTATGCAACAGGCTTTTAAAAATTTTGATGCCTTAGAGCTGCGTGGCGGTGCTATCCGAATTAATGGCAAAATTGAAGCCTTTAGCTTTGGCAAGAAAATTAACGACGATACTGCAGTGCTCCACGTTGAAAAGGCTAACCATGAAATTCGTGGTTTGTACACTGCTATCAACAAAGAATTTGCTGCTCACGCTTGGGAAGACGTAGTTTATCTGAACAGGGAAGAGGATATGGGCGTTGAAGGCTTGCGCAGGGCGAAGGAATCCTATCATCCGGAGTTTATGTTCAAAAAATACAGCGTTGTTATTAGCTGAGGTATGCTATGACTTTTAGAGTTGTGAACGAAGCACGCATGAACCAAGTCATGGATTTGTGGGATTACTGCTTCGAAAAAAAGGATGACCCTTTTTACCAATGGTATTTTAGCGAATACTGTGGTAAGAATAATATGGTTATTGGTGGCTTTGACGAGCAGGACAAACTGCAGAATATGCTTCACCTTAACCCATATATGTTACAACTGCGTGGAAAGCAGCAGCTTACGCCTTATATTGTAGGGGTTGCCACTGCTCCTGAAGCTAGGGGACAGCATTTGTTCCGTCCGCTTCTGGAAACTACCTTCGAGGTACTGCGCTCCCAAGGCTTTGCCTTTGCTTTGCTGATGCCTATTTACGCAGGAATTTATTTGCCCTACCAGTTTAGCTTTTGCTATTATCGTCATAAATACGATATGGAGCTGGAAAAATTACAGCTTAGCAAAATTGGTAGTGATTTACAGGTGGCAAGGATGGCACTTAATAAGGAAGTGCTTGCACCCATCTACCAGAATATTACCCAAGCTTGGAATGGTGCGCCTGTGCGGACTGATTTCCAATGGAATAAATTATTGAAGGTGCACGAATTGGAAAATGTGCAATGCGCTGTGGTTTACGAAGCTGACGAGCCTTGCGGTTATATGTTTTATAAATTGCAGGATAAAACCTTTAATGTTCTTGAGCTGATGGCGCAGGATTTTGCGGTGCGTAACCGTTTGTTGCAATTTGCTGCTGCTCACAAAAGCGAAGCCAAGCATTTTACTTGGCTTGCGGAAGCGTGGGACAAAACTTATTTGAGTTTTGTAGACCACAATGTGAGCGGAACTCTGCAGCCCTTTATGATGGCACGTTGTCTTGACGCACGTTTAGCTTTGGAGAATCTTCCTGTTGCTGATGACATGGAAGAAAACAGCGTGGTACTGCTCTTGACGGATAATATTATCGACAGGAACAACCATTTGCTGAAAATAAAAACTGCTCCTGGCAAACTGGAAGCGGTAAGTACCTTGGATGAGGAAGAAGCTACTATGGATATGGGAGCTTTTACCCAGCTTTACTTTGGTGCTTTTACCGCCACAGAGCTTGCACAAGCAGGCAAGATTAAAGTTCATAATACAGCGAAGCTTGCTGTGTTAGATAAATTATTCCCCAAATGTCATAATTATATTAATGAATATTTTTAATGTTATTAACCTCAAAAAAACTTGGAGGCTGGTGTAATGAGTATGATTAGAAGAATTTTTGTGGAAAAGAAGGATGCTTTTGCCGTTGAAGCACATGGTCTTTTGGCAGACTTGCGCAACAACCTTGGTATGACGGGCTTGGAAAACATCCGTATGATGAACCGCTACGATGTTATGGGCCTGAGCGACGAAGAATTTGCAATGGCAAAAAAATTAGTTCTTTCTGAACCGCCTGTGGACAGGGTTGTGGAAGAAGAACTGCCTGTTGCCGAAGGTAGCCATGTTTTCGCAGTGGAACTGCTGCCCGGTCAATATGACCAACGGGAAGACTTTGCTGAGCAATGCATTCAGCTGATTACTCAAAAAGAACGTCCCATGGTTGCTGCTGCTAAAGTGTATGTTTTGGAAGGCAATCTGAGCGAAGATGAAGTTGCTAAAATTAAAGCATACTGCATCAACCCCATTGAAGCGCGTGAAGCTGAATGGGGCAAACCGGAAACCTTGGTAAGCACTTGTGAAGAGCCTGCCAAAGTTGCTCGTATCGCTGGCTTCCTGAGCATGACTCGCGAAGAAGCAGAAGCAATGCGCAAGGAAATGGGCTTGGCAATGAGCATCGAAGACTTGCTGTGGTGCCAACAATACTTTAATGAAGAAAAACGTGAACCGACTGTTACTGAAATTCGCGTATTGGACACCTACTGGTCTGACCACTGCCGTCACACCACCTTCATGACTCAAATTGAAGATGTAGAAATTGTACCCGGTACTTATACCAAACCGGTACAAGAAGCTTATGATAAATACATGGCTGCTCGCGATGGTGTTTATGGCGAAAATACCGAGCGCCCTGTAACCTTAATGGATATCGCAGTTATCGGCATGAAGAAACTGCGCAAGGAAGGCAAGCTGGCTGATTTGGATGAATCCGAAGAAATCAATGCTTGTTCCATCGTTGTACCTATCGAAGTGGATGGCAACACCGAAGAATGGCTGGTAATGTTCAAAAACGAAACCCACAACCATCCGACGGAAATCGAACCCTTCGGTGGTGCAGCAACCTGCTTGGGCGGTGCAATCCGTGACCCGTTGTCCGGTCGTTCCTATGTATATCAAGCAATGCGCGTAACTGGTGCTGCTGACCCGCGCGTTCCTGTTTCCGAAACTATCGAAGGCAAATTGCCCCAACGTAAAATTACCATTGGTGCAGCTGCAGGCTACAGCTCCTACGGTAACCAAATTGGCTTGGCAACTGGCCACGTTCAAGAATATTATAATGATAAATTTGTTGCTAAACGTATGGAGATCGGTGCTGTAATTGGTGCTGCTCCTCGTAGTGCAGTTCGTCGTGAGCGTCCTGCTGCCGGCGATATCGTTGTTCTCCTTGGTGGCCAAACCGGTCGTGACGGTTGTGGCGGTGCAACCGGTTCTTCCAAAGAACATACTGTAGACTCCTTGATGAGCTGCGGTGCAGAAGTGCAAAAAGGTAATCCGCCCACTGAACGTAAAATTCAACGTTTGTTCCGTAACCCGGAAGTTACTGCAATGATTAAACGCTGCAACGACTTTGGTGCAGGCGGTGTATCCGTTGCTATTGGCGAATTGACCGATGGTCTTGTAATTGACCTGGACAAAGTTCCGAAAAAATATGAAGGTTTGGATGGCACCGAGCTTGCTATTTCCGAATCTCAAGAACGTATGGCAGTAGTTATTGAAGCTGCAAATAAAGAAGCCTTCATTAAATTTGCTGACCAAGAAAACCTTGAAGCTACTGTTGTA
The DNA here is from genome assembly GCA_017452325.1 of Phascolarctobacterium sp. Taxonomy (GTDB): domain Bacteria; phylum Bacillota; class Negativicutes; order Acidaminococcales; family Acidaminococcaceae; genus JAHHUH01. The sequence goes on from JAFTMR010000119.1 coordinate 4,610, forward strand.
GCAGAGGTATCTGCTGATCCGCGTCTGGTTATGTACTGGAGAGGGGATAAGATTGTAGATTTGTCCCGCGCTTTCCTCGATACTAACGGCGTGGCACAACACACCAGCATCGTAGTTGAAGATACTAAAGCTGACAATGTATTTGATAAAGTTCCTGCAGAAGTTGCAGAAGCAAAAGATTTGAAAGAAGCTTGGCTGGGCAACTTGGCAAGACTCAACGTGTGCAGCCAAAAAGGTTTGAGCGAACGCTTCGATAGCACCATTGGTCGTGGTACCGTAATGATGCCCTTTGGCGGCAAAACTCAAATTACCCCGTCCGAAGGTATGGTGGGCAGAATCCCTGTTCTTCATGGCACTACTACCGCTGCTTCTGTAATGGCTTGCGGCTACAATCCGGAAGTTGCAATCTGGAGCCCGTTCCATGGTGCAATGTACGCTGTTGTAGAATCCGTAGTTCGTGCAGTAGCACTGGGTGCTGACCCTGCAAAACTGCGTTTAACCTTACAAGAATACTTCCCGAAACTGAACAACACCTCTGCTTGGGGCTTGCCCTTTGGCGCTCTCCTTGGTGCTTTCACCGCTTTGGACGCTTTGGAACTGCCTGCAATTGGTGGTAAAGACAGTATGTCCGGTACCTTTATGGATAAAACTGTTCCGCCCACCTTGGTATCCTTTGCAGTTGGCGTAATTGACGGCAACAAAGCAGTTTCCGCAGAATTCAAGGAAGCTGGCAACGAAGTTGTGTTCTTGTCCTGCCCCCGCGACAATGCA
>JAFTMR010000016.1 GCA_017452325.1 Phascolarctobacterium sp.
GTCAGCTACGCTGACAGCTTCCCCAAAGGGGACGCCTTACTTACGAACAAAATTTACTTGCTTTCAAAGCAACGATTAGCAAAAAGCAGCGACACATATTCAAGAAAATATCGCGAAGCTCCGCATCCTGAGCTGTACTTTCTAAAAGCTTCTAGAAACTGCGAAGCGAATATGCGGACAGCGATATTTTTATACTAAAAGGAGCGTTACGACAGCTCTCGATTACCACTAACAACCGAAGCTTTTTGCTTGTTGCGGGAAAGCAATAAATTTTGAATTACAGTCCTTTCACATCCACTGCTTTAAGCAATCTTAAAATTTGCACTGCATCCTCAAGCTCAATGGCATTCCTTGCAGTACCAACATCATTAGCGGGAGAAGCCTCCTCCACCCCACCATCAAAATCCACAAAGAAATCTGCCATCTTGCAGTTAAGCTCCTTGCTAATCTTCAACAGGTTCTGAATGGTAATGGCTGTCCTGCCTGCTTCGATATTGCTCATATTAGTCTGACTCATGCCAATCTTGTTAGCCAAAACTGTCTGCTTAATGCCCTTTTGCATACGCAGGGACTTTATCCTCTTGCCTATAATTTCAAAATCTTTTTCCATTCCACCATCACCACTTATTCGTAATACAATTAAATTTGTCAAATTCTTTAAATGTTATTGTCATTATAACACTTGTCCCCCCCGAATCAAGTTCTGTTCTCATCGAGAGAACAGAACTAGCGCAACGATCATGCTTCGCAATATCGTTGCCTTGCTTTCGATTGTTCGACCTACGCCCGTAGGCACAACGTTCTAATTGTTCGTGGTTGCTTGCTTTCGTAAACTGTATAACTCTAAGTTACTGCTTACTTTAGAAAAAGGATGCAAAGCTAAAGCTTTGCTTGATTAGGGCAAGAAAATAAGGAAGAGAAAGAAAATAATAAAAGAAAGAGAAGGAAAAAAGAATCTCACTCTATAAATACACTTGACGAAGCAAAAATGGCAATGAGAAGCAGAAAAAAATTTTTTAGAGTACATTGCCATTTGGAGTTGCTCGATTGTGTTTATAGAGTGAGAGGTGAAAGTATACCACGCGAGGAACGCTTACTTATGAAGATGCTAAAGAGTAAAAAGAAAAAGGCTCCGCAGTTAGCGGAGCCTTAGGCGTATCAAAAATACTTATGCTTTTTTAAAGAGCTTACCAAGCACAGGAGACAGCAAGGAAAGCGCTGCTGCCACAAGGAAGAATAAGCAAATGGGACGAGTGAAGAAGATGTTAAAATTGCCATCGCTCATAATCAGGGAACCTACAAAGTTTTGCTCTGCCATACTACCAAGGATAATACCGATGATAATCGCAGACATGGAGAAGCCCAACTTATTGAGGAAGTACCCTACAAAACCGGATGCCACCATCAAATACACATCGTTGATAGAATTGTTGTAGGAGTAAGTACCAACGAAGGTCATCATCACGATAATGGGCAGCAAGATATGTACAGGAACGTTTACAACCTTGGCAAACAGGCGAATCAGAGAGAAGCCCATAATGCCCATAATAACATTTGCCAATAGCAAGCCGATAAAGATAGCGTAAACATCAGGCGCCTTTTCCACAAAGAGTAAGGGGCCGGGCTGTAAGCCTTGCACCATCAGCGCACCCATCATAATTGCAGTTGCACCATCACCGGGAATACCCAAGGTCAATACGGGAATGAAGGCACCACCGGAAACAGCATTGTTACCAGCTTCGGGAGCTGCAACACCCTCAGGCTCGCCATTACCGAAGTTAGCACTATTCTTAGACCAACGCTTTGCCTGGTCGTAAGAAACAAAAGAGGCAATATCGCCACCAGTACCGGGCACACAGCCAATGAAGGTACCAATTGCAGAAGAACGAATCAAAGTAGCGAAAACTCTTTTAAAATCTGCCCAAGAGGGTAAAACTTTATCAACAAATTTAATGGGATCAGTTTTTTCAGTGTGGTAGTAGTCTTCTATACTGGAAAGCACTTGAGCAAAAGCGAATACACCAATCAATACAGGAATAAAGGATACGCCGCCTAAGAAGTAGGTAGTATCCAAGGTGAAGCGAATGGAGCCGCTCATATCGTCAATACCAACGGTTGCAAGGAACAAACCAAACAAGCCGCCCATGATACCTTTAATAACACTGCCACTGGAAACAGAGGTAATGATACTTAAACCAAAGATAGCCAGTGCAAAATATTCCGGTTTAGAGAATTGCAATGCTACCTTTGCCAATTGGGGTGCCAGCAAAATCAAGCAGATGGTACTAAAAACACCACCAAAGGTACTTGCCATGGTGGAAAGTCCCAGAGCACGACCCGGTTGTTTAAGCTTGGTAGCCATGGGATAACCATCCAAGGTAGTAGCTACAGAAGCAGGAGTACCAGGCGTTTTTAAAAGAATTGCAGAGATACTGCCCCCATAAATAGCACCACAGTAAATACCAAGGAGCATCAAGATACCGCCAATGCCTTGGAAGCTAAACGCCAAGGGGAAAAGCAAAGCCAAGCCCATATTTACAGAAAGACCAGGCATACAACCAAAGGCAATACCAACGGCAACACCAAAGACCAATCCTAACAGATTTATCGGAACAAAAATCATATTTAAAGCAGTAAGAATATCAGCCATTACAATACCCTCCCTACTCTAAAAACATAGATTGCGGCATACGGGTATGCAACAATACAGTAAAGATAACATAAATAAACGCAATGGTACCCACAGTAGTCATTGCAATAATTTTCTTATCGTGGAAATCCATCAGCTTCATAGTAGCAGGAATTAAAAGTGCAGAAGCAGGATAGAAGCCAAGCACGCTAATCAAGGCACAGTAAATTGTAATGATAACCATCATCACGTACACACGCTTATTAGCGGGAAGAGTTAAAGCAACCAACTGCTCAGAAAGCTCCTTTTTGTTGCTGATGCTGTATACCAAAAGCATTACAGCGACAAGAGCCAGGGCGGTACCTAAAGCAAAGGGCCAGAAGCCGGAGCCGGGGCCATTTTCCGTAAATTCCAAGGGGAATTCACTGGCAGCCATCATAATAGCAGCACCTATCATCATCCCCAAGATGCTAACTATAAAATTACAAATAGCCATATTTTTCATCAGAACAACCTCGTATAACTTTTTATGTAGCCAAAATTGACTATAACATTTTTATTTTAACAGATTAGGAGATTTTTGTCACGAAAGCTTCACATTTTTATAATTATAAATATAAAACAAAAACTGCACCTTTCTATTTAAGAAAAGTGCAGTTATAAAGCTACGCAAGCAATTGTACATAGATAAACGCGTCAGAAGTACTGGATAGCTAGCTGTACACCAAAAAACTTGCTAGAAGTGCTGGAAGGCACGAAGCAGTGAAGCTTATGAAGCGACGGCGTACTTGAAGTACGTCGAGCGAGTAAGCAAACTGCGACAAAGCATAACAGTGCTTATAGCAAGTTTTAAACGGAGCTTATCACGCGTTTAACTTACCGCGGAGCATAAGCCAAAGAGGACCAGCCAAGAACACAGAAGTATATGCACCACTGCAGAAACCTACCAGCATTGCAAAAGAGAAATTGTGGATGGTTTCGCCGCCCCACAGGAAGATGGAAACGATGGCAAACAAGGAGGTACCTACAGTATAGCAGGTACGAGTCATAGTGGACCAAATACAATTATCTACCATATCGCCAAGGCTTTCGTTACGACGATGAGTTTTGAGAGCTTCGCGGATACGGTCAAAGATAACTATGGTACCATTGATGGAATAACCAACAACGGTCAAGAGTGCCGCAACAAAGGAGGAATCCATTTCCATATGCAGCAAGGAGAAGTAGCTCAAGGTTACTAATACGTCAATAATCAAGGCGATAATAGCCGCAACAGCAAACTTAAATTCAAAACGCATAGTAATGTAGGCAATCATCAGCACCCAAGAAAGCACTATTGCCATTACAGCTTGCTGGATGAGCTCGCCACCGATGGTAGCACCAACCTGCTCCACGCGTTGAATTTGGAATTCGCCCAGCTTATTACTAAGAGCAGTCATAACTTCACGACGTTGACCGTCATCAATAACGCCGGTACGGATGAGTACACCCTTAGAGGATTGCTCTCCATCAACGTTTTCCAATTGAATGATGGCGTTACCAAGCTTGTGTTCCTTGAGCACATCACGTACTTCTGAAACAGTTACAGCCTTGTTAAAGGAAAGGTCCATAATGCTGCCGCCGGTAAAATCAATACCCAGATTGAAGCCCTTAAAGAGCATGGAACCAATACCAATAACCAGGAAGGAAACAGTTATTGCAAAAAAGATTTTCCAGTTTTTAACAATGGAGAACATTATTTAGACACCTCCTTAGCAGTATCAGCCTTAGGAGCTGCCACACCAAAAATCCAGGGATTTTTAGTAAAGTTGGAATAAATAAGGAACCGTAACAGATATTTAGTTACAGTAATTGCAGTAAACATACTTAAAACAACGCCTAACGCCAAGGTAACAGCAAAGCCTTTGATGGGACCAGTACCAAGATAGAAGAGGATAGCCGCTGCCATCAAGGTAGTAACGTTGGAGTCAAAAATAGTTACAAAGGCACGACTAAAGCCGGCGTCCATAGCGCTACGCAAGGTTCTTCCGCGTCTGATTTCTTCTTTAAAGCGTTCAAAGATAAGTACGTTGGCGTCAACTGCCATACCAATGGACAGAATAATACCAGCGATACCGGGCAAAGTCAGGGTTGCTCCCAAGTAACGCATTGCCAGAAGCAGCAGCATTACATAAAGCAAGAGCGCAATATCTGCCACGATACCGGACAGACGATAGAACAAAATCATAAATACAAATACTGCCACAATACCAATACCGAAGGCTTTGATACTCTTTTCTTTAGAGTCTTGACCAAGGGTAGGACCAACAGTGCGGTTTTCTAAGATTTCAATTTTAACCGGCAAGGAACCACTGCGGAGCAAAATCGCCAAGCGCTCTGCATCTTCAATGGAGCGGGAGCCGGAAATTTGCGCACGACCACCGGTAATTGCTTCTTGAACTACGGGAGCGGTAAGCACCTCGCCGTCAAGTACAATGGCAATTTGCTTGCCAATGTTTTTCGCAGTCAAATCAGCAAATTTATCTGCGCCTTCGGAGTTGAACTCTAAACCGACAACTGCTTGATTGCCTTGAGAAATTTGCGCACGCGCATCCTTCAAATCACTACCGGAAAGCACCACATTGCCATATTGGTCTTGAAAGTGCAGCATTGCAGTACGACCGAGCATAGCAATAGCTTTTTCAGGGTCCTTTACGCCCGGCAGTTCCACAATAATACGGTCTTTACCTTGACGTTGGATAACGGGCTCTGTCAAACCAAGCTCGTTTACACGACGTTCGATAATTTTAACACTGCGGTTTACAGCGTCATCATCTACTTTCATTTCAGGAGTATCCACTGCTTGCAATACAACGTGGGTACCACCCTGCAAGTCCAAGCCCTGCTTGATGGAGTTGGACAAAGGTTGGATATAAACGCAGAAGCCCCCGATAATTGCCAATGCAATAATTAGGAATTTCCCTAATTCATTCCATCTCAAAACTATTCCCCCTTAATTTTCTTATTCGCTTTGAGTGCGGTTAGGGTCTTGGAAATTGCTTACTGCAGAACGCACCATAGTCATTTCCACGCCTTCGGCAACTTCTACCTTTACAGTTCTTTCGGACAAATCAGTAATAGTACCGTAAATACCGCCAATAGTAATAATCTTATCGCCCTTTTTCAGGGAGTTAAGTAAATCTTGTCTTTTTTGTTGTTCTTTCTTTTGGGGTTTCCACAGCATGAAGTAAAAAATACCACCCATCAGGAAAAACGGCAAAATAGAGTTTACCATTGCCATTGTATCAGCATTAAACATAGAGCACCTCCATAATAGATTTCAAAGTTATAATTGGTATATATTCTCCACTAAAAGCAAAATTCCTTGTTTTAAGCTTTATAGTTTTGTAAAAATCTTTCACGGAACTCAGGGAAGGTGTCGTTGGCGATAGCTTCGCGAATTCTTCTGCTAAAATCAAGCAGGAAGTGAAGATTATGAATGGTGAGCAGGCGCAGGGCAAAAACCTCTTCTGCCTTGAACAAGTGGCGAATATAAGCGCGACTAAAGTTACGGCAGGTGTAACAGGTGCAGCCTTCTTCAATGGGTCGAAAGTCTTCTGCATAAGTTGCGTTACGCACAACAAGGCGACCTTCATTTGTCATGGCAGTACCATTACGGGCAACGCGGGTGGGGAATACGCAGTCCATCATATCCACGCCAAGGTTAACCGCTTCCACGATGCAGTCAGCAGTACCAACCCCCATCAAATAACGAGCCTTATCCTTGGGCATGAAGCAGGTAGTTTGACCTAAAATATCATACATCATAGGTTTAGGCTCCCCTACACTCAAGCCACCAATACCATAGCCGGCAAAGTCAAGCTCTGTTAATTGCTCCACGCTCATTTTACGCAGGTCAGGATACATACCGCCTTGCACAATACCAAACAGAGATTGGTCTTCGCGAGTGTGAGCCTCTAAGCAGCGTTTTGCCCAACGAGTAGTACGCTCCGTAGATTTTTTAGCATACTCATAGGTTGCAGGGTACGGGATGCATTCGTCAAAAGCCATGGCAATATCTGCACCCAAAGCTTCTTGCACATTGGTTGCAATTTCCGGAGAAAGGAATTTTTTGCTACCGTCAATATGGGAGCGGAACATTACGCCCTCTTCCGTAATTTTGCGCATTGCACCAAGGCTGAAAACCTGGAAGCCACCGCTATCGGTAAGCATACCACGTTTGTAGTTCATAAATTTATGCAAGCCGCCAGCCTTTTGTACCAGCTCGTGACCGGGACGCAGGAACAAGTGATAGGTATTAGCCAGAATAACTTGGCTGCCCATATCGTACAATTCTTCCGGAGAAATGGTCTTTACTGTTGCCTGAGTGCCTACGGGCATAAACATCGGGGTATCAAAGGTGCCATGGGGAGTGTGCAGCTTACCTAAGCGCGCACCACTGCGGCTACATTCTTTAACTAATTCGTACTTTACAGCATGATTCTTACACATAAACTCTCCTTCCAAAACAGCTATAAGCACCATCTAACTGTGTCACCACTTTGTTATATGGCACTTCTATCTATTTTGTTGCGTTTATTTTAAATTTTTAACTACTTATTTTTAATGAACATCGCGTCCCCAAAAGAGAAGAAGCGATATTTTTCTGCAACCGCTATTGCGTAGGCGTTAAGCATAATCTCTCTGCTGCTTAATGCGGATACCAACATTAACAATGTGCTTTGGGGCAAGTGGAAGTTGGTAACCAAAGCATCTACAAAGCGGTACTCGTAACCGGGATAGATAAAGATTTGGGTAAAGTTGCCGCCTGCCTTCATCACCCCGTCCGCTCCTGCGGATTCCAAGGTGCGCACTGCAGTAGTGCCCACTGCGATAATGCGTCTGCCTTCTTCCTTTGCCTTGTTGATAGCAGCAGCAGCTTCTTCGGAAACGGTGTAGAACTCCCGATGCATTTGGTGGTCTTCAATCTTCTCCGCACTTACGGGACGGAAGGTACCCAAGCCAACATGCAGGGTAACGAATACTTCCTCACAGCCCTTATCCTTAATCTTTTGCAAAAGCTCCTTGGTAAAATGCAGGCCTGCAGTAGGAGCAGCAGCACTACCACGTTCACGACTGTAAACGGTCTGATAACGCTCCTTATCCTCCAAGGGAGCAGTAATATAAGGAGGCAAGGGAGTTTCGCCCAATCTATCTAAAATTTCTTCAAAAATACCTTCATATTGAAAACGCACAATGCGTCCACCAAAATCGGTGTAATCAATTACTTCTGCGGAAAGGTCTTCGCTAAAGGTAATCTTGGCGCCAACCTGGAGCTTCTTACCGGGACGTACAAGAGCTTCCCAATCTGTAGTGTTCTTACGAGCCAGCAGGAATACTTCCACGTGAGCACCGGTATCCTTATGGCCGAACAAGCGGGCAGGAATTACGCGGGTATCATTAAATACCAGCAAATCCCCCGGCTCCAGATAATCCAGCAAATCATAAAAATGCTTATGGTCGATTTCACCAGTGTGCTTATCTACCACCATCAAGCGAGAATGGTCGCGTGGTTCCATGGGATGTTGCGCAATCAGCTCTTGAGGTAATTCATAATCAAAATCTTTTACAAACATACTTATCTCTTCCTATTTTACAAGGCTTGTGTTGGGATAATAGTGGGCAAGGATTTTCTTGTAGGTGTTTTTGCTAGAAGCATTGGCCATGCCCCTTGCACCCCACACGCTTAAACCTACGCCTTCGCCCTTACCCTTGCCACGAAAGGTAATCTTTTCTTCCTTACCCCCGCTAAGCAAATGGTAACTGCGAATAACATTTTTCCAAACAGGTTCGCCTTGGTCTTTTACTTTTATATTAATATCCTTGCTACCGATTTGCATACCATAATAATTGGTTATGGGAACATTTAAGGTATCGGGAACAGGGACACCGGTTTCTACATCAAATAAAGTGCTATTTAAAGATAACAGCTGCATAAGCTGTAAGCCGGAAACCTTTACCACACCTGCATCACCGGCAATAATCAGGTAGTTTACCCTGCCAGTTGCAGAGCGGTCAATATCCGGTTCTTCTAAGAGAGAAAGCCTGATGCTTTCCAGCTTGCCCACTGCATAACCATTCTGTTCCAAAAAGTTACGCACCATAATGGGTGAAGCGTGGTACTCCCATTTATATTCAGGGCTATCGCTATCATAATCTTCTACAGATTGTAGATAGCTTACTTCCCTACCCCATACTTCTTTGGCAGAAGCAGTCCTGCCACCTGTACTGGAGGTAGTTACTGCTTGTACGGGGTTACCAGCATTATCCACCAAGATTTGTCCGGCAGTTGCCTTGATAAACTTGCTGATGGCTGCCTTTTCCGCACCGGTCCCCTGATAAGCTAGCTCCTTATCATTGGCAGTGATATCGTAGGCAGAATTTTGGTTTTGCCACATCATATATTGGGCGTAGCTTCTAGCCGCAATTGCTTGGGCTTTAATAGCTTCGTCAGGCCAGATGGGCATGGTCTTACTTGGAAGAACGCTGCATAAGTACAGCTCCAGGTTGACCACATTGTTTATTAGAAGCCTGTCCCCTTGCACCTTGGCAACCAAGCTGCCTGCATAACGACGCTTGTTGATTTGGGGCAGGGACTTGCCTTCAAAACGGTTGATGGTAATTTGCTCACCAAAGGCTTGCTCGCCCATGGTCAGCTTGCCGTCTTTGACGTTCAAAAAGTATTTGCCTTGGGGAATGGTGCTGACCTTTCCCGTAGCAAGGTCTTCCACTGTAAATTCATCATCACAGCTGATTTCAGCACTGTACTGCCCGTAAACCAATGCCACGCGCAAATCATCCCCTGCATTGGCGAAGGTAACACTGCTAAAACTTAACAATATCAGGCAGATTAGTAAGAGCTTTTTCAGCATTGTGATCTCCTTTACTTCATCTATTATAGTTATTATCGCGAGCAATTTATTATTTTTCGCTCATAAAGAAATGCTTAACGCTCCTTTTAGTATGAAAATATTGCTTCGCAAACAACTCGCTTACGCTCAAACAAGTTTGCTCATTGCAATATTTTCTTCATTATATGTGTCGCTACATTTCTTAAATCGCTACAAAATATATAAATTGCTTCTATAGTAATATCATTAAAATAAATTGCTCATTCTAAAGTGAATTAATAGTTCACCATAGTAATCAGTTTGCTAACGCGAGTAAACTTCTCGGTAGGTGCTTCCGCTTTCTTCTTTACGATGAGGTAACGGTCGCGTTCGCTAAAGACGCAGCCACAATATTGCTGGCGGTAGAGTCCCATTTCCAGGCTAATGTCTACGCCACGTTGGTAGCCTACGCGGAAGTCTTCGTAATAAAAGGGTATGCCAAATTCTTGGGCGGCAGTCTCTGCTTCCTTGATGATTAAGGCGTGTTTTTGGTACGGACTTACTAAGAGCGTGGTGCTGAAAGCGTCGTAACCATTTTCTTTGGCAAATTTTGCGGCGTAACGCATACGCACCCGATAGCAATAGGCACAGCGTACAGTTGGTTCGCACACCATCCCACGCACCGTTTCTTCCAAGGGATAGCTTTTGTCAATGAACAAACCTATCTGCTTCTTCTCGCAAAACTGGCGTAAGGTGCTCAAGCGCTGCTTAAATTCCTTGTAGGGATGAATATTGGGATTAAAGTATAAAATATCAAACTCCTTGCCGTCAGCCGCCAGCTTTTCTGTTGGATAGCAGGCACAGGGGCCACAGCAAGCGTGTAGTAGTATTTTCATAATAAATTCCTTTATCTTACAAAATAGCTAGAAGTGCTGGATAACAAGGCGGAACAAGATTGCGCCGCGACGGCGTACTAAGCGTACGTCGAGCAAGCAAGCGCCGTTCCAACGCAGGAAGACAGTGCTTATAGCTATTTTTGTGGGTACGGAACGCCCAAGTACCGATACGCTTCGCGTGTCGCCATTCGTCCCCTCGGCGTACGTTGCAACATACCAAGCTGCATCAAATAAGGTTCAATAACATCTTCGATGGTGGTAGTCTCTTCGCTAACAGCCGCCGCAATGGTTTCGATACCTACAGGACCACCACCAAAGGTTTTAACGATGGTGTTTAAGATGCGTCTGTCGTTGCGGTCGAAGCCGTAAGCATCAACTTCCAGCTTTGCCAAGGCTTCGGAAGCAAGCTGCTTGTCGATGGTTTGTACCCCTAAAACTTGTGCGAAGTCACGCACCCGTTTTAATAAGCGATTGGCGATACGGGGCGTACCACGACTACGACGGGCTATTTCCCCGGCGCCTTCCTTATCAATCTGCACGTTTAAGATTTCTGCAGCGCGGGAGATGATGAATTGCAATTCTTCCGGCTTGTAAAATTCTAAACGACATTGCACACCAAAGCGGTCACGCAAGGGTGCGGCAATGCTCCCCAAACGAGTGGTAGCACCAATAAGGGTAAACTTGGGCAAATCCAGGCGCACACTACGAGCGCTGGGGCCTTTGCCGATAATTATATCCAAGGCAAAATCTTCCATTGCAGAATACAAAATTTCTTCTACAGTTTTGGAAAGCCTGTGAATTTCGTCTATAAAAAGCACATCATTATCACCCAGATTAGTCAATATCGCCGCCAAATCCCCCTGCCTTTCGATAGCAGGACCGGAGGTAACGCGGATATTAACATTTAATTCATTGGCAATGATGTTAGCTAAAGTGGTCTTACCTAAACCAGGAGGCCCAAAGAGCAGCACATGGTCAAGAGCTTCATGTCTTGCAGCGGCAGCCTTAATAAAAATGGAAAGGTTATCCTTAACCTGGTTCTGACCAATATATTCATTTAACAGACGTGGGCGCAGGCTGTACTGCCAACCGTCAGTTTCCTGCTCCTGTCCGGCAATAATTCTATCGTCGAATTCCATTACTGCCTCCTTGCAAACAATCTAAGTGCTTGACGCAAAATCTCTTCACTGCTTAAGCTTGCACTATTGGGAATTTCTTTCAAGATGGGCATAATTTCGCTGTTACTGTAGCCCAAGGAGTTCAGTGCCTCAATAGCCTCTGCTACCGCACCGCTACCACCTGCCTCTACAGTGGCACCAAAATCATCTACCCCATCCGCACTAATGCCACCAACCTTGTCCTTCAGCTCCAACAGCATACGCTCTGCTGTCTTCTTGCCGATACCGGGCAGCTTTACCAGTACTTTTATATCCTTACTTTGCACTGCCAGATAGAAGGCGTCAGGCTTGATGGCAGATAAAATACCTAAAGCCATCTTAGGACCAACACCACTTACAGTCAAAAGAAGTTCAAACAAATCATAATACTCTTGGCTCAAAAAACCGTACAACAGGATAGCATCCTCGCGCACCGCAGTATGAACGTGAACGCGAACCTCCTTGCCCAAGGTTAGCTGCGCCAAATGAGCGGCGGGCATAAATACACGATAGCCTACGCCTCCGGCGGTATCCAATATGCAATTATCCGTTGCCAAGTGAGCAACAATACCTCTCAGCGCACCTATCATTTATAACAACTCCTGCCATCTTCTTGTTGCTGCCGTATGCAGCCCGCAAATTGCCACCGCCAAAGCATCAGCAACATCATCCGGTTTAGGCTTTTGCCTGATGTTCAGCAAATGCTGTACCATAAATGTTACCTGCTCCTTGGTAGCACTACCAGTGCCAACCACAGCCAGCTTAATCTGCATGGGGGTAAATTCTAAAATAGGGAGATTCTTGTTAGCAGCCGCCAAAAGCACTACGCCCCTCGCCTGCCCTACGGGAATAGCGGTGGTAACATTGCGATTGAAGAACAGCTTTTCAATGCTCATAATATCCGGTTTGTAGGTATCAATCAACACGCTGATTTCCTCATAAATCTTTTTTAAGCGCATCTCAGGTGCCATATCCTTATCAGTAAACACCGCCCCAAAATAAATGGGCTTGAGCTTATTCCCTGTTAAATCTACAATACCGTAACCGCAAATGGCGGTGCCGGGATCGATACCCAGTGCTATCATTTCTACTCCTTACTCTAAATCTACTATAAGTACTGCATAACGAGGTGGAACAAAATTGTGTAGCGAAGGCGTACTGAACGTACTTCTAGCAAACAATTGCTGTTCCAACAAAGTTAAACAGCGTTTATAGCAGATTTAAAAAAGCAGGCAAAGA
>JAFTMR010000004.1 GCA_017452325.1 Phascolarctobacterium sp.
CACTGTTGTTGATACTACGGAGCCTGTACCCGTAATCCTGCGTCCCGGTGGTATTACTTACGAAATGCTGACCGAGGTTCTTGGCGCTGTGGAGATTGACCCTGCTCTGCAAGGTGATAGTAACTACAAGCCTAAAGCTCCCGGTATGAAGTATCGTCATTACGCGCCCAAGTCTGCCATGTGTTTATTAGAAGGCGAGGCGGCAAGCCTGCTTCCGAAGTTTGCCCTTAATGCTTTAGGCGAAGGTAAGCGGGTGGGCGTGCTGTGCAGTAAGGTTACGGCAGAAGCTTTGCGTGCTAACGAAAATGTTTTAGCAAAAGAAGGCGAGGGTTCTGAAAACTTACTGGTTTCTCCTTGGGGCGATAGCCTTGAAGAACTGGCGGCAAACCTGTTCTACCTGCTCCGCGACTTTGACCGCACTATGCCTGATGTGATTTTAGCGGAGGGCGTAAGTGAGAGTGGGATAGGTCTGGCGGTAATGAATCGTATGCGCAAGGCGGCGGGGTATCAAATCGTAAGCCTTGAAGATGGAGAACTTTCTGTAAAAATTGGAAGCTTGCCTAAATTTATGGTAAAATGAAATGATGGATAGTCGCAATTTATAGTTGCGCGCTCATGCAGAAATGCTTAACGTTCCTTTTAGAAGAAAATATTGCTTCGCAAACAACTCGCTACGCTCAGACAAATTTGCTCTCGCAATATTTTCACTATCAAGGTCACTACATTTCTAAATGTCGCTTGGCAACATATAAATTGCTCCATATAGTTTTGCGACTGACGATGTTTTCAGCTAAAGGGAGCGTCAACATTTTTCATGAGCGCGTAGCAATAAATTGTTATGATGCTCTGTATAGTTTTTCCTACTTTAAAAGATATTTAGAGCTTAGACAAATACAATATAAACTACGAGGAGGAATACATTATGAAAATTGCAATGGGTTGTGACCATGGTGGAATTCACTTAAAGGAACATATCAAAAAGTACTTGATTGGCAAAGGACATGAAATCGTTGACCATGGTACTTATACTGAAGACTCCTGCGACTACCCCGACTACGCAGTAAAAGTATGCAAAGACATTACTAGCGGCACCAGCGGTGCTGACCGCGGCATCTTGGTTTGTGGTACCGGCATTGGTATTTCCATTGCTGCTAACAAATGTAAAGGCATTCGTGCTGCTTTGTGCGGTGACGTTTTCTCTGCTAAAGCTACCCGCGAACATAATGACTCCAACGTTTTGTGCATGGGCGAACGCGTTATTGGCGTTGGCTTGGCTGAAATGATTGTTGACGCTTGGATTGAAACTGAATTTACCGGCGGTCGTCACGCTCGTCGCGTAGATAAATTAATGGATATTGAAAAGGCTTGCGACTAATGACTATGGAAGCTATTACCAAACAACTGACGGAAGCTGCGGAAGAGCTTGTTACCATTGCCAAAGCTAAACCGGGACAAGTATTTGTAGTTGGCTGTAGCACTAGCGAAGTTATCGGTAACAGAATTGGTACCGGTGGCAGTAGCGAAGCGGCGGTAGCAATGTTCCAAGCTTTGAAGGCAGTTACCGATAAATACGGCTTATGCCTTGCGGTGCAGTGCTGCGAGCATTTGAACAGAGCATTGGTCGTAGAAGCTTCTACCATGGAACGCTACGGCTTGGAAGAAGTAACTGTTCGCCCCATGCCTCACGCAGGTGGCGCCATGGGTACTGCTGCTTACGAAAATTTTAGCGAGCCCGTAGTTGTGGAAAAAATTACTGCTCATATGGGTTTGGACATTGGACAAACCTTGATTGGTATGCATTTAAAACGCGTGGCTGTGCCCGTACGTTTACAACATAAATTTATTGGCGAGGCAGTTCTTACCGCTGCCAGAGTTCGTCCTCCCTTGATCGGTGGCGAACGTGCCAAATATCCTAAATGACTTCTAAAAATATCAGAGAAAGAGAGGGACTGAAGTGCAAATTACGGTCTTTGATCATCCTTTGTTAAAAACTAAAATGACTATGTTGCGTAACGTAAAAACTAGCTCTGCTCGTTTTCGTCATATCATTGGCGAAATTGCCATGTTACTGACCTATGAAGTCGCTAAGGATATTCCTGTCGAGGAAATTCGCGTGCAAACTCCGTTGCAAGAAACTACAGGCTATCGCATTCAAGGTAGTGTAAATGTTATTCCTATTTTGAGAGCAGGCTTGGGCTTCTTGGATGGTGTTATCAAAGTATTGCCTGAAGCAAATGTTGGTCATATTGGTATGGCTCGTAACGAAGAAACTTTAGAACCTATCGAATATTACTGCAAATTACCTAAGGATAAAGAAGCCTTTACGATTGTTGTAGACCCCATGCTTGCTACGGGAGGTTCTTCTTCTGCGGCGATTACCCAGCTTAAAGCACGTGGATTAAAAAATATTTGTTTTATGTGCCTTGTTGCTGCTCCGGAAGGTGTAATGCGTATGAATCAGGATCATCCGGATGTGAAAATCTATTGTGTTGCTTTAGATGATGGCTTAAACGAGAAAGGTTATATTTTGCCAGGCTTAGGTGATGCTGGCGATAGAATTTTTGGAACGGAGTAAGTTTATGGACAGACCTAATTGGGACGATTACTTTATGGAGATTGCCCAAGTTGTCAGCAAGCGTTCTACCTGCTTGCGTCGTAGCGTGGGCGCAGTAATCGTTAAGAACAAACAGATTGTAGCTACCGGCTACAATGGTACTCCTAAAAATTTAGCTCACTGCGAAGTAACCGGTTGCCTGCGTGAGCAGCTAAAGGTTCCTTCCGGTCAGATGCACGAGCTGTGCCGCGGTATTCATGCGGAACAGAACGCAGTAGTGCAGGCTGCTTATCATGGTGTTTCCGTTAATGGCGGCACTGTGTACTGCACCCATCAGCCCTGCGTTGTTTGTACTAAAATTTTAATCAATGCGGGTATTAAACGCATTGTGTATGCAAATCCTTATCCCGATAAGCTGGCAGAAGATATGATGGCTGCCAGCGGTATTGAAATCGAGATTCATAAACCTAACGAGGTAAAAGATGCTTAGTGTTTACGGGTTTCCTTTTTTGCTCGCAATGCTTGTGAGCTATATACTAACCCCTTATATAAAAAAATTAGCCTTTAA
>JAFTMR010000017.1 GCA_017452325.1 Phascolarctobacterium sp.
TTCGTAGGTGATGCCGCCGGGACGCAGGATTACGGGTACAGGCTCCGTAGTATCAACAACAGTGGACTCTAAGCCAATGCCACAGTTGCCACCATCAAGAACTGCTGCCACCTTGCCCTGCATATCCTCCCATACGTCTTGGGCATTGGTAGGGCTGGGTCTGCCGCTGATATTGGCAGAAGGCGCCGCCACAGGGCAGCCACAGGCTTTGATAAGCTGTTGGGCAAATTTATTGGCAGGATAACGCACCGCAACCGTAGGCAAGCCTGCGCTGACAGCGTCGGGTACGATTTCCGATTTGTTTATAACTAAAGTCAACGGGCCGGGCCAGAAGGCTTCCATCAAGGCTTTGGCATTTTCGTTCAAGCCTGTGGTCAAGGGCTCAACATCTTTCACATCAGCAATATGTAAAATCAAAGGGTTATCATTTGGTCTGCCTTTGGCAGCAAAGATTTTCGCCACAGCTTCGCTGTTCAAACCATTAGCCCCTAAACCGTAAACGGTTTCCGTCGGGAAGGCAACAACTTCGCCAGCTTGGATAAGTTTGGCAGCTTGAGCCATGACTTCTGCGTCCTGCTCGTTATTTTGCAATTTCCAAAAGTAAGTCTGCATACTTGCCGCCCTCCTTCGCCGCGAACACCATTCTTTCGATTCCCGCATAGTCCTTGCGGATGGCAACCGCCCCAAAACCGGCTTGACGGCACATTTCTGCTACTGCTTCCCCTTGGTGAATGCCAATCTCGAAAGCTAACAGACCATCTTCAACCATGTGGTCAGGTGCTTCTTTGGTAATTCTTCTATAAAAATCAAGTCCATCTGCGCCACCATCAAGGGCACCGATGGGTTCCTTCTGTACGTCTTTTGCCAAGCCTGCAATATCTGCCGCAGGAATATAGGGTGGATTGGAAACGATAATGTCAAACTTCTTATCCAAAGGAACATTGCTAAACACGTCACTGCGCAGGAAGCCTGCACGCTCTGCAACGCCAATGGTAACTGCGTTTTCTTTAGCAACTACCAACGCCCCTACAGAAATATCCACACCCACACCTTTGGCTTGGGGCAAATAATCCAAAAGAGAAACAATAATGGCACCGCTACCGGTACCGATATCCAGAATCTTTACGTCACCGCCAACAGCTTCTGCCGCCATAACAATGCTTTCCACCAAAAGCTCCGTCTCAGGACGGGGAACCAGAGTGTCGGGAGTGACCTTGAAGGTGTTACGCATAAAGGCCTTCTCCCCTAAGATATACGCCAAAGGCTCATGGGCAGCACGACGCAGTAAATATTTTTTAAACTGTGCCAGCTCTCCTTCGGTTAAGGGTCTATCAAAATCCACATAAAGGGTAATGCGCTCGCAGTTTAAAACAGCACAAAGCAGTACCTCAGCGTCAAGGCGTGGATTTTCCACGCCCTTATCTGCGAAGTACTGCTTTGTCCAATTTAATGTTTTCATTATTGTCCAAACAGGTTTAGTTTCCATTATTTCACCTGACGTAATTGTTCACTTTGTTTTGCAGTAATCAAGGCATCCATCAGCTCGTCCATGTCACCATTAACAATGGCTTCCAGCTTGTGGAGCGTCAGACCAATGCGGTGGTCAGTCACGCGGCCTTGAGGATAATTATAAGTACGGATACGCTCACTGCGGTCACCGGTGCCAACCTGGCTCTTACGGTCTTCAGCAGTTGCCGCACGTTGTTTTTCCTGTTCCACTTCCAAAACGCGGGCACGCAATACGCGCATACATTTTTCGCGGTTCTTGATTTGAGATTTTTCGTCCTGGCATTGTGCCACAATACCAGTGGGCAAGTGGGTAATGCGCACTGCGGATTCAGTCTTGTTAACGTACTGACCGCCTGCACCACCTGCGCGATAGGTATCAATACGCAAATCTGCAGGATTGATTTCTACATCTACCTCTTCTGCTTCCGGCAAAACTGCTACGGTAACAGTAGAAGTGTGTACGCGACCTTGGGATTCAGTTTCCGGAACACGTTGTACACGATGTACACCACTTTCAAATTTCATACGGCTAAATACGCTGTCGCCATTTACTTGGAACACAACTTCCTTGAAGCCGCCCAATTCGGTGGGGTTAGAATCCAAAATCTCTACACGCCAGCCTCTGGTTTCTGCGTAGCGCAGATACATTCTAAAGAGCACGCCTGCAAAGAGAGCAGCCTCTTCACCGCCGGCGCCGCCACGAATTTCCACGATTACGTTCTTGTCATCGTTGGGATCGGAGGGCAGCAGCAGAATGGTCAAGCGTTCTTCGTAAGCAGCAATTTGCGGCTTCAATTCTTTCAGCTCTTCCTTCGCCATTTCTACCAGCTCTTCATCCTCACCGGCAAAGATGATTTCTTCTGCATCTTCCTTAGCCCGTACCATATCGCGATACTCGCGGAAGGCAGTAACGATATCAGTCAGCTTGGCATGTGCCTTGGTGCATTTTAGCCATTCGTCTTGGTTAGCAATAACATCCGGGTCGCTGATGCGTGCTTCCAAATCTAAATATCTATCTTCAATCGCTTGTAACTTATCAATCATTGGTCTTCTCCTGCAAATTATTTTCTTCAGCAGTTTCGTTTATTTCAGTAGCCTCTGCAGCGTCTTCATTTTCTTGAACAGCAGCTTCCTCTTTTTGCTCATCAGCGTATTCGGGCAGTACTGCCTTCAAAGAAGCAATGGCAACCTCAATTTGCGAATCGTCCGGCTGACGGGTGGTAAGCTTTTGCAACGCCAAGCCCGGCATAATTGCACAATGAACAAGGGGATTATCGCAGTGGGCTCCGGCAAAACGGATAATCTCGTAGCTGATGCCTGCGATTACAGGCATCAAGATTACCCGGGAAGCGATACGCTCAAGCAAATTAGGCCAGCCCAGGAAGGTAAAGACGAACATACTAATCATCATTACAATCATCAAAAAGTTGGTACCACAACGAGGATGCAAAGTGCTAAAGCCACGCACGTTTTCCACCTCAAGGGGTAAGCCTGCCTCGTAGGTATAAATGGTTTTGTGCTCCGCACCATGGTACTGGAACACACGTTGAATATCCTCCATCGCAGAGATGGAAGCTATATAGATTAAGAAAATCATCATACGCAGAACGCCCTCTGCCAAGTTAAGCAGCATGGGGTCATTGGTCAGGCTGTGCAGGAAGCGCATGGACCAGGTGGGAATAACGATGAATAAGCCCACTGCCAACAGAACAGAGGTTGCAATGGTCATTGCCATCTCCTTGCTGGAAAGCTGTTCATCTTCTTCGCCGGACATTTGCGCAGAATAAGCAAGCGCCTTCATACCGTCGTGTAATGATTCAAATAATGCAATAACGCCGCGCAGCAGCGGTTTTTTCAAAATTGGATATTTGTCGCGGATACTGTTAACTTCTTTAACGTCTACAATAATTTCGCCATTGGGCTGACGAACGGCTACGGCAACCTTGTCCTTGCCGCGCATCATAACGCCTTCAATTACGGCTTGTCCGCCGACACTTTGTCTTTCTTTAGTTTCACTCATAATAATTTACCCTAGATAAAAACATAGCAGAGCTTGTTAGCTCTGCTATGAAATGTCTTATTTGCCAGTGTTGTAGCGTTTGTTGAATTTTTCGATACGGCCGCGAGCAGCAGCTTGGCGTTGGTGGCCGGTGAAGAACGGATGGCATTTGGAGCAAACGTCAACGCGCAATTCCGGTTTTACGCTACCAGTCATGAAGGTTGCACCGCAAGCGCAGGTAGCTTTAACTTCATTGTATTTCGGATGAATTTTTTCTTGCATTCTTGTACACCTCTCTTCGCTGTTAAAATGTGTATGTTTAGTCGATATTAACGCTAAATAATTGTATCACAAGGTGACAAGATAAGCAAGCTGTTTTTCTTATTCTAAAAATTATTTTTAAAGCTTGAAAGCAGGACTACATCTACCTTTCGATGATGCCGCCTCCTACTACATATTGTCCATCGTAGAACACGACCGCCTGTCCCGGAGTGATTGCCCGTTGAGGCTCGTCAAAAATTACATGCACCAAACCGTCTTCTGCAGGCTCGATGGTAGCAGGAACATCCTTCATTCTGTAACGAGCCTTCGCCGTAACTCGCATGGGTTCCCTCAATTCATCAACGGTAATGAAGTTTACCTTGCTTGCCCACAGCTCCTTAGAAAACAGTGCGTCATTGGGGCCAAGCACCACAGTATTGGTAGCAATGTCCTTGCGGATTACATACAGGGGGTACTCGTAGGAAATGCCCAAACCCTTACGCTGACCAATGGTGTAATGCAGCTGACCCTTGTGCTGTCCCAAAACAGTGCCGTCTAAATGGACGAACTTGCCGGGCTTGCTCTTCACTCCCAAGCGGGCAATAACCGCAGCGTAGTCACCATCCGGAACAAAGCAGATGTCCTGACTATCGGACTTGCGAGCTACAGCCAAGCCGGTTGCCTCTGCCTTAGCGCGAATCTCTGTCTTGGTAAAGCTTGCCAACGGAAGCAGGGTATGCGCCAATTGGTCTTGGGTCATGTTAAAAAGCATATAGCTTTGGTCTTTAGAAGCATCATCACCACGAGCCAGGAGCCAACGGTCTTTTTCTGCGTCGTACTCAATGCGTGCGTAGTGCCCCGTCGCCATGTATTCACAGCCCAAATCCTGCGCCGCCTCGAACAGCTTGCCAAATTTGATATGCTTGTTGCACTCCACACAGGGGTTAGGAGTACGCCCGCTTTTATATTCATTTACAAAATGGTTGATAACGCATTCCTTGAAGCAAGCACTAAAATCCAAGACGTGATGCTCCATGCCAAGCTTTTCAGCAACAGCTTTAGCATCTGCCACGTCCTGCTTGGGAACATCAGGTTCGTTGATGCCTACTTCCCTATTACCAAACATCTTTACTGTAGCGCCAACAGCCTCGTAGCCCTGCTCCTGCAAAAGTACGGCAGTGGTACTACTGTCAACGCCGCCGCTCATGGCGACTAAAACTTTTTTCTTCATTTTAATTCACCCAATCTCTGCGCATGCCTGGTTAATGGCTTCCTCATCCACACGCATTGCCAAAATGGTTTTTTCAATCAGCTCGTCCACAGTCCAGCCAAGGCGCTCTGCCCCAAGGGTGATTACCTCACGACTGCAGCCTGCTGCAAACTTTTTATCTTTAAATTTTTTCTTTACGGATTTCAGTTCCAGGTCCATAACACTTTTGGAGGGGCGCATAATTGCTGCCGCACCAATCAAACCGCTCAGCTCGTCAATGGCAAAGAGTACCTTTTCCATTTGGTGCTCCGGCGCAATGTCATCCTGCGCCAAACCATAGCCATGACTTGCAGTTGCACGGATAAGGCGCTCTTCCAAACCTTTTTCTCGCATAATTTCTTGAGATTTAACGCAGTGCTCCGTAGGATAAAGTTCAAAATCCAAATCATGGAGCAAGCCTACTTGCGCCCAGAAATCTGCTTCGTCAGCATAGCCAAGCTCATTAGCGAAATAACGCATAATGCCTTCTACGGTTAAAGCATGACGCAGATGAAAAGCCTCCTTATTATATTCTGTCAACAACTGCCAAGCAGCCTCGCGTGTTAAAGTCATAAACCTTCCTCCAAACAAATTTAATCTATGAAGCCCGGCGTAGTCAAATAGCGTTCGCCAGTATCAGGCAACAGTACAACTATGTTCTTACCCTTGAATTCCGGCAGCTGCGCCAAAAGTGTTGCCGCGTAGGCTGCTGCGCCGGAAGAGATGCCCACTAACAAGCCTTCGTGTTTTGCCAAAAGGCGGCTTGTTTTCAAAGCATCATCAGCATTGATGTCCAGTACCTTGTCTACAACGGTAGCATCAAAGTTTTTAGGAATAAAGTTGGCACCAATACCTTGAATCTTGTGGGGACCCGGTTTACCGCCATTTAAAATAGGAGAAACGTCGGGTTCCACTGCAAAAACTTTTATATCAGGATTTTGTTCTTTCAAATATTTACCCACGCCGGAAACAGTACCGCCAGTACCAACGCCAGCAACGAAAACATCTACCTTGCCTTCGGTATCCTTCCAGATTTCCGGACCAGTGGTGTTATAATGCATCTTCGGGTTTGCCGGGTTATCGAATTGGCTGGGAATAAAAGCCCCGTCAATTTCTTTTGCCAGTTCTTCTGCCTTGTCGATAGCGCCCTTCATGCCTTGGGCACCGGGAGTAAGCACCAGCTCTGCGCCATAAGCCTTCAACAGATTACGACGCTCTAGGCTCATGGTATCGGGCATTGTCAAAATAGCACGATACCCTTTGGCAGCAGCTACGCTTGCCAAACCAATACCTGTATTACCGCTTGTAGGTTCAATGATGACACTGCCAGGCTTTAACAAACCTTGTGCTTCTGCCGCTTCAATCATGGCAAAAGCAATTCTGTCCTTAGTGCTCCCCGCAGGATTAAAATATTCCAGCTTTGCAAAAACATTCGCAGGTAACTGCAAAGCGCTGCCGTAATTATTAAGGGCGAGCAAAGGAGTATTACCAATCAAATCAGTTAAACGTTGAGCAATTTTAGCCATATAAAGTCATCTCCTTAAAA
>JAFTMR010000018.1 GCA_017452325.1 Phascolarctobacterium sp.
ATACGCGCCTTAGCTTGGTTGGGGTTGCAACCGTATTTCAATGCTAATTCTTTCACTATCATAAACCTCCCTTAAATTAAAAAAACCGACACTAATCTGGCTACTTGCCCAGACGGTCGGCGTCACCGGTCATACTCCCATGTGGTAATCCACTTTCCGTCAGTTATATGACCTACTATAGTAAAATTATAAAATCTGCTGATATTTTTGTCAACAGCTTTACCTTGTGCTACAATGAATTAAGGCTTATTTTCAAGGAGATGATTAGTTTGACATACTGCTATGTTTGTCCCCATCGTTGTGGCGTAGATAGACCGGAGTTTATGAATGACGATAATCCGGAAAAATACTTTGGTAGCTGTGGTTGCGGTATGCTCCCCATTGTGGCGAGAGCAGGCCTGCACATGTGGGAAGAGCCTTGCATCAGCGGTACCAAAGGAAGCGGCACTGTTTTCTTTAGCGGCTGCAACCTGCATTGTGTTTTCTGCCAGAACTATGATATCAGCTGCAAAGGCTTTGGCAAAGAGATTTCCATTGAACGCTTACAGGAAATTTACCAGGAGCTTATCGCCCAAGGCGCTCACAATATCAATTTAGTTACTGCCACCCATTTTACAGAAGCAGTTATTAAAAGCTTGCCGGAACCCTTGAGCGTTCCCGTAGTTTATAACACCAGTGGTTTTGAATCGCAAGATACCCTACGCCGTTTAAAAGGCAAGGTGCAAATCTACCTTCCCGATTTGAAATACTCTGACGACAAGCTGGCAATTAAGTACAGCAACGCCCCCTACTACTTCCGCATTGCGACGGATGCTATTAAGGAAATGTACCGCCAAGTTGGTGACTACAAGCTTAACGACGACGGTATCATGGAAAGCGGCGTGATTATTCGCCATTTGATTATGCCTGGTTATTTAGATAACAGTAAGCGCGTCATTGATTGGGTTGCCCAAAACTTCAAACCCGGTCAAGTTATGTTCAGCCTGATGCACCAATATGTTCCCTGTGGGCGTGCAGCAGAATTCCCCGAAATCAACCGCAAGGTAACACCGGAAGAATACGCAGAGATTGAGCAGTACTTGATGGATAGCGGCATCGAAGACGGCTTCGTCCAAGAGGAAGAGGCTGCGTGTGCGAAGTTTATACCTGCCTTCGACGGTACGGGGGTATAAAAAATTAAGGAAGCATTGTTTAAAACAGTGCTTCCTTTTTTATTTTTTGCTAAATAATTTGTTAGAAGTGCTGGAAGGCGCGAAGCAACGAAATTCGTGAAGCGATGGCGTACTAGACGTACGTCGAGCAAGCGAATGAGTTGCGACAAAGCATAACAGTGCTTATAACAAATTACTATTCGTTTGCTTCTTGTTCCAAAAGTTTCGCCAACACTTCAACAGCGCGACAAATATCTTCCAACTTAGCATACTCTGCCGGATTATGGCTAATGCCTTCCTTACAGGGGATGAAGAGCATGGTCGTTGGTGCAAGCTTCGCCATGTGCATAGCGTCGTGCCCCGCACCACTATTCATATGTAAATAGTCAATGCCTTCCGCCTCACAGATAGCTTCCGTCTTTTGCGCCAGCTCCTCGCTCAAGGCAACAGGCTTATCGGCAGTAAGCATTTCAAATTCGATTGCAACGCCATCATTTTGAGCAACAGCCTTTGCTTCTGCCTTGATTGCTTCCAGAGTACGGGCAATGCTTTCATTATCAACGCCACGCACGTCAACCCACAGAGTTACGCCACCGGGAACAACGTTGATGGAGCTAGGCTCCACATCCACAACGCCAACAGTCCCTACTGTGCCGTTGTCCTTTTCTGCGGTCGCAGCAGCTTCCACTGCCAAAATCAGCTTTGCACCACTAACAAGTGCGTCCTTACGGAAGCCCATGGGAGTTGCGCCGGAATGGTCTGCCATACCTTTAATATGAATCTTAAAACGAGTAGGCGCAGCAATATTATGGACAATACCAACCTGCTTGCCCGTTTCTTCCAAAACTTTGCCTTGCTCGATGTGAATTTCACTAAAGCTTTTGTAAGTGTTGGGCTTAACAATGGCTTCTGCATAACGGGCAGGGTCACAGCCCCAATTTTGCAAGGCTTCTAAATAACTAAGCTCGCCCTTTTTCGCAGCCTTGGAGAAGCTTTCCGGACTTCCGTTGCCGGTCATCAGCTTACTGCCAATGGTCGCAAAACCAAAACGACTGCTTTCTTCCGCGCGGAAGATAATCACTTCCACACTGCGTTTCAGCTTAACGTCTTGCAACATATATAATGCTTCCAACGCACCAACAACACCGCACATACCATCATACATTCCGCCATGAATTACGGTATCAAGATGGGAACCGGTCGCCACCGCCGGCAAAGTATCATCCTCGCCCACACGACGCAGGAATACATTGCCTACAGCATCCTCGCGCACTTGCAAATTTAAATCTCCAATCTGCGCCAGCAGCCAATTTTGTGCAGCCCTGTCCTCGTCACTATAAGCCAAACGGGTAATGCCTTGCTCCGTCTTACCAAACAGCGCCAAGCCTTCCAATAAATTATGTACTCTATCCCTATTAACAGCTAACATACTTACTCCTTAGAATCTAAAATCGCGAATACCCTCTTCTATTTTTTGCAGATGGTCTGCGCAAATTTCGCGGACATTCTCCTTGGGAATATTATTAAGCTCCGCTTGAATAAGTGCTTCACCAATGGCTCTGGTTTCCGCAGAAGCGTAATCCATCAGATACTCCTTCAAGGTCATCAACGCATTGGGGTGGCAGCAGTTTTGAATTTGCTTGGATTTGCACAGTTCCATAAACCTGTCGCCAGTACGACCAGCACGATAGCAAGCAGTACAGAAGGAGGGAATATAACCTAAATCCATCAGCCAATGCACCACTTCGTCCAAGGTGCGTTGGTCAGAAACATCAAACTGCTCCGTATCGGTGGGGCGTTCTTCTTCGGTGTAACCACCAACGGAAGTTCTGGAACCACCGCTGATTTGAGAGATACCCAGCTTCAAAACTTTTTCGCGCACCTCTTGGCTTTCGCGGGTAGAAACAATCATACCGGTATAAGGCACTGCAATACGAATCAGGGCAACCAGTTTAGCAAAGATTTCATCATCAATGCCGTTGGCAAAAGCAGAAGGGTCAATATCGTCCGCATGTTTAATGCGCGGCACGCTGATGGTATGAGGGCCAACGCCATGCACTGCTTCCAAATGTTCTGCGTGCATTAACAGCCCTGCAAATTCGTACTTGTAACGTTCCAAACCAAAGAGTACGCCCAAGCCCACATCATCAATGCCACCTTCCATAGCTCTGTCCATTGCTTCAGTGTGATAAGCGTAGTTGTGCTTCGGACCAGTGGGATGCAGCTCTTCGTAGCTTTCTTTATGATAGGTTTCTTGGAATAAAATATAAGTACCGATACCAGCGTCCTTCAGCTTACGATAGTTTTCTACCGTAGTTGCAGCGATATTCACGTTCACACGACGGATGGCACCGTTCTTATGTTTAATGGAATAAATTGTATTGATACATTCCAAAATATATTCAATAGGATTGTTCACAGGGTCTTCGCCAGCTTCCAAAGCCAGTCGCTTGTGACCCATGTCCTGCAAAGCAATTACTTCTGCAGCAACCTCTTCTTGGGTAAGCTTCTTGCGGGCAATATGCTTATTCTTCATATGATAAGGGCAGTAGGTGCAACCGTTAATGCAGTAGTTAGACAAGTACAAGGGAGCAAACATTACGATACGGTTGCCGTAAAAGTCCAGCTTAATTTGCTCTGCCAAAGCGTAAACTCTTTGCAGGATACCTTCATCCTCGCAGGCAAGCAGAACAGAGGCTTCACGATAGCCCAAGCCTTCACGTTTTTCTGCCTTCGCTAAAATTTCTTCAATAAGTTCTAAATTGTTTTTGTTAGCTTCTGCGTAGCCCAAGGTACGCAAAATCTCCTCGTGGCTAATAAATTCCTCAGCCTTCATAGATTTCGGATTATACATTTTCTTCATTCCTTTCAAGTCAGCTTTGCTTCCTCGTTAGTATATTACAGCCCAGAAGGCAAGTAACCACTAGCTTTTTACAGTAGTAACACTGGAATAAGCGGTCTTGGTATTAACTCCAGCTAATCTTCCCAGTTTACCACTCATAGCACTGATAATATCCTGCGGCGCATCCACAGCCACACATATAATACTCACGCCTTTGGCACGATAAGGTAAACCCATACGTCCAATAACATATTGTCCATACTCGTGAAGAATCCTATTCAACTGCTCCACCGCATTATCATCAGACACAATAATAGAAATTACAGCAACTCGCGTTTCCATAATTACCTCCAGTATTTTAGACAAGTATATCATAAAACTATAAATTGAACATAGAAATTATTTAAAGTAGAAAACTCAGCACCAATTCCGTTGAATATGTTACAATATTAATACCACCCCAATAAAATTTTTTGGAGGTATTCAATGGAATTTGTAACCATAGATTTTGAAACTGCCAACAAAGCCTACGACAGTGCCTGCTCAATCGGCTTAGTAACAGTTAAGGACGGTGAAATCATTGACGAATATTATAAGCTCATCCGTCCTAAAAAATTATACTTTCATCCGGATAATATTAAAGTTCACGGTATCACTGAGGAAATGGTTGCCGACGAACCTTCCCTACATAAATTATGGGACGAAATTTTCCCTCGCTTACAAGGCAAGCAAGTGGTAGCTCATTTCGCCAAGTTCGACATGAACGTTTTGCGTAACTCCCTCACCGCATGGGGAATACGCGCTCCGGAGTTTGATTTTCTGTGCAGCTGGCTTCTTTCTAAAAAAGCCTTCCCTAATTTAAGCAGTCATGGTTTAAGTTACGTTGCTGAATCCATAGGCTTTAAGTTTCAGCACCACCACGCTTTAGAAGATGCTAGAGCCTGCGCAACCATCATCAACAATCTATCCCAAAAAACTAATGCCCGAGACTTTGAGCAGCTTGCCAACACCTATGGTCTTGAATTAGGGAGAATGTGGCATGGCGGCTTACGCCTCTGCACTGAAAAGCCCAAAGAAGAACCATTGATGGACAGCTTGTTTGGGTAAGTACCTTTTTTACAACTTCATAACCACCTAAAAACAAGAAGCTCCGTCTAAACTAAAGTGTCAATTTAGTTTGGACGGAGTTTTGTGGTTTAAATCATCCATACAGGAACGTAAGTATTCTTTTCATCAAGAGGAATGATATCATTTGCCATGCAAACAACACTCCCCTCACCAACCTTAACCTTCAATTCTTTAACGCCACCAAATTTTTCAGGCTCTTCTATTGGATTTAAGATACTAAAATTTTTAATGGCAACTGCTCCTGGTGAAGCAGCCTTTTTAATTTCAATGGGAGAAACCTCTCCATTTTGATAAAGCAGTAAATCAATTTCTTTTTTATCTTTATCGCGGTAATAAAAAATCGGCGGTTCCTTACCGGCATTAAGATAACTCTTATAAATTTCAGAGAACACATAGCTTTCAAAAAAGGCACCTGCCATAGCACCTTTTTCCAAAGCCTCAGGATTACTCCATCTTAAAAGATAAGCAGCAAGCCCCGTATCTAAAAAATGCATCAAAGGCATCTTCACCACACGCTTCAAAACATTATTATAGTAAGGCTGAACTAACGCTACAATATGAGAAGTAACTAAAATTGACAACCACTTCTTTGCCGTAGGTGCAGATATCCCTGCAATATTTGCCAGTTCCTCGTAAACTACTGGTTTAGAAGTTTGAGCAGCAACCACAGTCATAAAATTATAAAAGTTCATCGCATCAGCAACCTGCGCCAAATCACGAATATCCCTTTGTAAATATGTTTCAATATATGAACGGTAATAAGTTTCCCAATCCATCCCCTCAGTAGCATACATTTCTGGCATGCTACCTCTAAAAATGCGTTCATAAATCATATTTAAGTTGCGCTTCTTCACAATCGGATAACGCTTATACAATTTTTCACGCTCTGTTACATAAGGAACGCTCTCGTAATTATAAATCTCTGCATCAGATAAACCAAGCAAACTAACTATGCCAACTCTACCCGCAAGACTTTCGCTAACATCCTTCATCAACTTAAATACTTGTGAACCAGTTATCCAAAAATCACCCTTAACCTTATGAGTATCAACATACATCTTTATATAAGGCAAAAGCTCCGTAGCGTACTGAATCTCATCTATTAAAACAGGAGGAGCATAACGTTGCAGAAAAAGTGCAGGATCACGCTTCGCCAAAAAACGTACATCAGGATCATCTAAAGTAACATACTTGCGATTTTCATCAGCAAGTTTTTTCAGCAAAGTAGTCTTACCAACTTGGCGAGGACCAGTAACCAACAAAACAGGAAACATTTTAGAAATTTTGATAACGCTTTCTTCAATAGCACGTTTAATATACATGGTCTTCTCCTTTCCGAAACTAATCACAAAAAGCCCGGCTAAACCAAAATCTAATTTTATTATAGCCAAGAAAAACCGCCTTGTAAATAGAAAACTCCGTCTAAACCAAAGTGTTAATTTAGTTTGGACGGAGTTTTTCTTATCCGAGCAAAATGTTTCACGTTAAACATTTTTCAGAAGGGGACATGGTTATAGTAAAAATTTAATATTCAACCCTAACGCTCTTAATTGGAGCCAATATATTTTCTACATCAAGACATATGGTTACACGTTCATAACCACGCTCACATAAATTTTCAATAAGTTGTTGTTCTAATTGCGCTTCACTTTGGTAACTCATAATACACCTCAAAAATCATACCGTATCACGCCAAAAATTCGTTCTTATTATAATTATACTATTGTGTGGAACAGTTAGCAAATAATCATCCCACCATTTGACATTCTACTACAACTCCCCATATAATTATCCTATACTACTCTCATAAAGGAACTACTACCATGCTTAACATTTTATTTGCATTTTTTCTTTTCGGTATGCTGTGCGTGCTTTGCGCCAAAGGCATTTACCGCGTTTACAAATATCAACGAGGCTTTACTCCCAAGGAATACGCACTGCTCGTTGCCCTTTCCATCGGAACGCTAGCAGCAATTTATATGGGTATGAACAAGCTTACGCCCTAAAATAATTTTAAAGCGTTGCCTGCTCTGGAAAAGTTTGTATCTTCACAACATACGATCCCAATGATTAACAAATAGTTAATTATTGGGGTCTTTTCTTTTTCACAGCTTCACCCTTTTTACATAGTAACTTCACTGCTAGCTTAGGAGCTGTAGTATTACTGTGACACTGGTTAAATAAAAGCAAACTCTATTGAATTCGCCAACGCTGTCGCCTATAATGAAGGCGCAATAAGGTAACACTTACCCTTGCAGTAGTTATATATAATTGAACAATTTGTAAACTCTCGAAAGAAATGGAGATGAAGAACATGAGTAAATTTATCGACCAGCTGGCTGATTCCGTTGAAAAGATTTTGCCCTACGCCGAAGAAGTCTATAAAAATTTACACCAACATCCGGAGCTTTCTCTACAAGAGAACCGCACTTCTAAAATTGTGGCTTCCCATTTAAAGGATGCAGGCTTTCAAGTTACGGAGCATGTTGGTGTTACCGGTGTTGTAGGCCTAATGAAAAACGGTGAAGGCCCCACCATTATGCTGCGCTCTGATATGGACGCACTGCCCATGAAAGAAGAAAGTGGTGTCCCTTATGCCAGCAAATGTGAAGCTGTCAATGCACAGGGTGAGACTGTTCCCGTAGCTCACACCTGCGGGCATGACCTACACATTACCTGGCTTTTAAGTGCAGCAACCATACTGTCCAAGCACCGCGAGCTTTGGCAAGGTACTTTGTTGGTTGTGTTTCAACCCGCCGAAGAAACCGCCCAAGGCTCTGCCAAAATGATTGAAGATGGCATTACCAAAAAATTTCCAAAACCTGACGTAATCTTTGGACAACACCTGCTCCAATACCGCGCAGGTAAAGTTGGCTATCGTCCCGGTCAAATTCTCACTGCCGGTGACAGTATGCTGGTTCGCTTCTTTGGTCGAGGTGCTCACGGCGGTATGCCCCAAAATGGTATTGACCCCATCGTAATGGCTTCTGCCGCAGTTTTGCGTTTACAAACTATTGTCTCTCGTGAAGTCGCACCCCAAGCTCAGGTTGCAGTAACCGTTGGTGAGTTCCATGCCGGTACTGCTGAAAACATTATTGCAGAAACAGCTGAAATCAAGCTCAACGTACGCAACACCGATGCTAAAGTCCGCGAACATGTACTGGAAGCGATTAAACGCATCTGCGTTGCTGAAGCCCACGCTTCTAATGCGCCCAAGGACCCGGAATTCGAACCCATCAACAACTATCCACTTACCGTTAATGACGCTGATGCTACCGCCAAAGTTGCAGAAGCATTCAAGGCTCACTTCGGTACTGACGCCTTTGAATGTCCTCCCGTTGGCGCCAGCGAAGACTTTGGACGCTTTGGTTTAGCATTTGGTAGTCCCTATGTTTATTGGTTTGTAGGTGGCACTGATCAGGAAAAATTTGACGCCGCAGTTAAAGCTAATACTGTAAGCGCACTTCCCGGTCCCCACTCTCCCTTCTGGGCTCCTGCAATTCATCCCACTCTGCGTACCGGTATTGAAACAATGCTTGTAGCAGCAGGGGCTTGGCTGGCTAAATAATTTTAGAAAGGTAGATGAGTATTGATTATGAAACAAAATACTCAAGTCGTTCCCTATCAAGGCAACGATAAATTACTTTTAGGTATAGTCTTGGGTGTAATAACCTTTTGGCTGTTCGCCCAAACAACCTTAAACATCGCTCCCACCATGCAAGAGGAGCTTGGTATCACTGAAAACTGGAGCAATATTGCTGTAAGTATTACTGCTCTATTTTCCGGTATCTTCATTGTTGTTATGGGTGGATTAGGCGATAGGATTGGTCGCGTCAAAATTACAATCTTAGGTACATTCCTGAGCATCATCGGCTCCCTCTTGATTGCTATTACCCCAGCCGGTACCGTAAATTACCTGCTGGCAGGCAGAATCATTCAAGGTCTTTCCGCAGCCTGCATTATGCCCTGTACCCTGGCGCTTATCAAAGCCTACTATGATGGTCCTGCCCGTCAACGTGCCGTAAGCTTCTGGTCCATCGGCTCTTGGGGTGGTAGCGGTTTATGCTCCCTCTTCGGTGGCTTTGTAGCTTCTACTATTGGCTGGCGTTGGATTTTCTGGTTCTCCATCATTGTTTCCATCATCAGCTATTTCCTTATTCGTGGTACTCCGGAAAGCAGAATAGTGGACGAAAAACAAGAGGCCTTTGACTGGAGCGGTTTAACTGCGTTTATGGTATCAATGGTTTCTATTAACCTGGTAATTGGTCAAGGCTCTAAGCTTGGTTGGGCCAGCCCCCTCATCTTGGCACTTTCTGCAATTTTTGTTGTCAGCTTCCTGATTTTCTTCAAGATTGAAGAATCCAAAGCAAATGCTTTTGTTGACTTTAAGCTGTTCCGCAACAAAACCTACACTGGTGCCACTATCTCCAATTTCTTGCTGAACGGTGCTGCCGGTACCATTATGGTTACTCTGGCACTGGTACAACAAGCAGCTGGTATGACCTCCTTGCAAGCCGGTATGCTAACACTTGGTTATTTAGTCGCTATTTTAGCAACTATCCGTGTTGGTGAAAAGCTTCTGCAAAGATGGGGTCCTCGTAAACCGATGATTTTAGGCTGCAGCATTACAGCTATCGGTATTGCACTTAACTCTTTAAGCTTTCTGTACACATGGCAATATGTAATTGCTTCTCTTATCGGCTTTACCCTCTTTGGTATTGGTTTAGGCTGCTATGCAACTCCTTCTACGGACGCAGCACTTTCCAATGTTCCCCAAGAACAAGCCGGTTCTGCAGCAGGCATTTACAAGATGGCGTCCTCTCTCGGAGCTGCATTTGGTGTAGCAATTTCCGCGGCAATATTTACTGCCCTTAGTAATAGCGATACTATTATGTTCGCACATCTTTTCTTAGGACGCACCGATAACATTGATATTCGTTATGCAGCAGCTGTTGCGTTGCTCTTTAACGTATTCATGACCATCGTAGCAATCATCTCCATCGTAATGACTGTACCGAAAGGCAAAAAAGAAACAGCTTAACTCTAAAACAAAACAGCCCTACTCGTAAGAGTGGGGCTGTTTGTATTTCAAGCAGTAACCTTCTCAAGAGAAAGTATCCCTTTATACTACTTGGAAGATATAAAATTTAAGATAGTAGGTTTCCGGCACATTCCACAAAACAGGATGGTCAGGAGATTGCTGACGCGCTTCTATCTGACGCAAGCTTACATTAGCATCCTTAGCCGCATCGTGC
Source organism: Phascolarctobacterium sp. (assembly GCA_017452325.1). Lineage (GTDB taxonomy): Bacteria > Bacillota > Negativicutes > Acidaminococcales > Acidaminococcaceae > JAHHUH01. The sequence continues at coordinate 10,377 of JAFTMR010000018.1, forward strand.
AGCATTTGTACAAAGAACTCTTCCTTCATAAAGTGAGAACAGGAACAGGTAGCCAGATAACCTCCACGCGGAAGAAGCTTCATTGCTTTAAGGTTAATCTCTTTGTAACCGCGGATAGCGTTCTTCACAGTGCTACCAGATTTAGTAAAGGCAGGCGGGTCAAGGATGATGAAATCATACTCGTGAGATTTTTTATCTGCCAGCTCGCTAAGTAAATCAAATACATTAGCCTGCAATCCTTTGACAATATTTTCGTAGCCATTAATTTTAGCATTGTGGTCAGTCATCCTCACTGCTTCTGCACTGATATCAACAGCAGTAACCTTTGTCGCACCGCCCTGAGCCGCATTCAAAGCGAAGGAACCAGTATGAGTAAAACAGTCCAAAATCTTCTTACCCTTGGCGATTTTGGCAACGGCTTGTCGATTATACTTCTGGTCAAGGAAGAAACCAGTCTTTTGTCCATTTTCCACATCCACAGTGTAACGAATACCATTCTCGTTAATTTCCGTAGTAGTTGGGCAGGTAGGGTCAAGCAGGTCAGATTTAAAGAAGCCCTTATTTTCTTCCATCCCTTCCAGACGACGAATCTTTACATCGTTACGCTCGTATAACCCGCGAATTTCCTGACCCATCTCACGCATAATCTTTATGAGCAAATTAAAAAGCATTTCCTTACGCACTTCAATACCCAAAGAAAGGGTTTGGGTTACAAGAATGTCATTAAAGCGGTCAACGGTAAGACCGGGGAAGGTATCTGCTTCACCAAAAATCAAACGGCAGCAGTTAAAATCCTTCTCTCCCATTACGGTCAGGCGGTAATCCAGCGCATAACGCAGGCGACGCTCCCAAAAGGCTTCGTCAAATTTATCATTAGTATTAGTAGAAATAATACGCACCCTGATTTTGGAAACATCGTTAACAAAACCAGTGCCTATATATTTACCCTTGTGGGTTACAACATCAACCAAGTCACCATTTTGGTATTCACCTTCCACTTTGGTTACTTCTTCACCAAAAACCCAAGGATGCCCGGTGCGTGCTGCCTTCTCTCCCTTGGGGGTCACATAAAATTTTGCGTACTTGCGCATAATACAACCTCTTTCATTTTCTTGATGGATAAAGTATAACACAGGCTTAACTGCCTGTACAGGCATTGCCTACTGGCCTACATAAATTATCACAATACCTTTACCCTTTATAAAACAATATCGGGTGATAATTTAGAAGTTTGTAAGTTTTCTCACATTATACTTTTTCTACTTATATTTATTTCAATCTTAACACTTCTAGTATAAATAACCTCTTTCAAGAAAACATTTACATAAAACTGTAGACAAAACCTGTTTTTGATATCATAATATTTGTGTATCTGTTTTTACGAAAGGAAGGACTGTAGTATGTTGAACTTCAAAAAACTTATGGCTGGCGGCTTGCTGGCAGCAACTATTTTAGGCTTTGGTAGCCTCGCACAAAGTGTAGAAGCTGGCAAAGTTGATGACATTAAAGAACGTGGTTACATCGCCATCGGTACCACCGGTGACTACAAACCCATGTCCTATCTTGACAAAGCAACCGGAAAATACGAAGGCTTTGATACCGAACTGAGCCAGCTGTTGGCAAACTCCCTCGGTGTTGAAGTAAAATTTGTTCCTACAACTTGGAAAACCCTCACTGCTGATACTGTAGCAGGCAAATTTGACGTAGCAATCTGCGGCATCACCCGTACCTTCGCTCGCCAACAAGTTATGGATATGTCCACCGGCTATCTTGAATTTGGCAAAACCATCCTGTGCCGTAAAGCTGACGCTAAGAAATTTAAATCCGAAGCAGATTTGAACAACCCGAAAGTACGCGTAATGGTTAATCCCGGCGGTACTAATGAGAAATTTGCTCTCTCCAACTTGCCTAACTGCACTTTGCTGGTACATCAATTCAACGCAGAAATCCCCTCCCTCATTGCAGAAGGCAAGGCTGACGTAATGATTACCGAAACTATGGAAGCTCGCCGCTATGTTCGTGATGATGCTCGCCTGGCAGCTCCCTTGATTGATGACCCGTTTACCAAGAGCCAATTCGGTATCTTGATGCAAAAAGGCGATCAAGATTTCCTGAACTATGTTAACTTCTTCATGGAAGAAATGGATTCCACCGATACCATTGATAAACTGGAAGATAAATATATCAAATAAAATTTTCTACACATACAAAAGACCGACTGGTTTTCACCAGCCGGTCTTATTATTTTTCAGAATGTCCAATCAGAAAGCGGGAACTACAGCACCTTGATATTTGTCTTCAATGAATTTTTTAACTTCAGGAGATTGCAATGCTTGCATAAGTTTTTGAATTTCCGGACGTTTTTCATCGCCTTTACGGATAGCAACGATGTTAGCATACGGAGATTCTTTGGGTTCTTGGAAGATAGCGTCTTTAGTCGGGTTCAACTTAGCTTCCATTGCGAAGTTGGAGTTGATTACGGAAAGATCGGTATCATCCATGGAACGCGGCAAGAGAGCAGCTTCGATTTCAATAACTTGCAATTTTTTCGGGTTATCAACGATATCAGCAACAGTTGCGTTAACGCCTACGCCTTCTTTAAGGGTGAAGAGTTTAGCGCTTTCGAGAATTGCCAATGCACGACCGCCGTTGGACGGGTCATTGGGGATAGCTACTTTTGCGCCATCGGGAATATCAGCGATGTTTTTAATAGTTTTGGAGTAAACGCCCATGGGTTCAATATGAACTTTACCAGCAGAAGCAAGCGGTAATTTACGGTCGTTTACAAAGATTGCCAGGTACGGGTCATGTTGGAAGAAGTTAGCATCGATTTCTTTATCGTTCAAGGACAGATTAGGTTTAACATAGTCGCTGAACTCAATAACTTCCATTTTAACGCCTTGTTTTTCCAGGTTGGGTTTAATGAAGTTCAAAATTTCTGCGTGGGGAACGGGAGTAGCACCTACCTTCAGTGCTGCTGCCTTTTCAGCCTTTTTGTCGCCACCGCAACCAACTGCTACCATAGCGATGCTCAACAATGCCAACGCTGCGATAAATAATTTTTTCATATAAAGTCACTCCTTTTCTTTAACACAACTCTAAGAGTATTCTGCAACAAAAAAACTCTTTCCGAGGAAAGAGCGCGCCTGCTTTCCTCTCATCTTTCAAGATAATCTTGCAGGATTTAGCACCATAGCAAAAGCCTGGTTGCCGGACGTCATTGGGCCTGTTCCCTCAGCCACTCTTGATAAGAGCGTGTTCTTTAATTGAACATATCTTAGCCTATGAATACTCTTTCTGTCAACTAAATTTTCAAAAAAAGCGGAACAGACTAAATCCGTTCCGCTTTATGTAACATTTTTTACTCTTTGCTATATTTGGCAATACCAACCTTGTAGAAGTCATTACCTTCCGCATCGATAACGACAATTGCCGGGAAGTCTTCAACTTCGTAACGGCGGATAGCTTCAGGCCCCAAGTCTTCGTAGGCAATCATCTCTTCGCCTTTGATAGATTGGGCAATTACAGCAGCAGCACCGCCAACAGCAGCAAAGTAAACTGCGCCATGCTTCTTGCAAGCGTCAATAACTTCCTGACTACGCAAGCCCTTGCCAATCATACCACGCATGCCTTGTTCAATCATGGTGGGAGTGTACTTATCCATACGACCGCTGGTGGTAGGGCCAGCACTGCCAACCACTTCGCCCGGCTTGGTGGGAGAAGGACCAACATAATAAATTACGTTATCCTGCAAATCCAAGGGCAGCTTTTCGCCACGCGCCAAAGCCTCAATCAAACGCTTGTGGGCAGCGTCGCGAGCGGTATAGATGTAGCCACTGATACGCACTACATCACCTGCACGCAAATCCTTAACTGTTTCTGCGCTCAGAGGAGCCTTAATATATTTGATAGCAGCTTGTTCGCTCATAATGCCCTCCTTATATTTCAGCTTCTGCACGACGTGCAGCATGGCAGTTTAAGTTTACAGCAACGGGCATACCGCCGATGTGGGTAGGTGCATATTCAATATTAACTGCAACAGCAGTAGTGCTGCCACCTAAACCGGAAGGACCTACACCGGTTTTGTTTACCAATTCTAGAAGCTTCTTCTCCAGTTCTGCGTACTGAGGGTTAGGATTATGCTCACCAACCTTACGGCTCAAGGAATATTTTGCGAGAAGAGCTGCCTTTTCCATATTACCGCCAATGCCTACACCTACAGTTACAGGGGGGCAGGGATTAGGACCGGCACTACGCACTGTATCCACAACAAATTTGATAACGCCTTCCACACCATCAGCAGGTTTCAGCATTTTCAATGCGCCCATGTTTTCACTACCACAGCCTTTGGGAGATACGGTAATCTTTACCTTATCACCGGGCACGATGGTGGTGTGAATGATGGCAGGAGTATTGTCGTTGGTATTCTTGCGGATGAACAGGGGGTCATCAACAGAAGATTTGCGCAGGTAGCCATTCACATAGCCATCTGCTACACCTGCATGGATTGCAGTGTATAAATCACCGCCTACAAAATGTACATCTTGACCAATATCCATAAACACAACAGTCAAACCGGTGTCTTGGCAGATAGGTACGTCCTTACGCTTTGCAAGCTCTGCGTTTTCTACAATAGTAGTTAAAATTTCTTTACCAAGGGGAGATTCTTCCGTATCGATGGAAGCTTTCAATTTAGCAAGCAACTCTTCCGGCAAATAGTAGCAGGAATCCTTGCACAATTTACTAACAACCGCAGTTACTTAACTAACATTAATCTCTCTCATAGCTGCCTCCTATTAACGACCAACGCGTTTTACGGTATTAGCTTTTACCACTTCAGGGTCCACAATCTTGCGAGCCAAGCCTTTTTCGATAGCAACCTTAGCCACAGCAGCAGCTACAGCCGGAGCTACACGAGGATCGAAAGCATCAGGAACAACATAGTCTTCACGCAAATCTTTTTCGTCAATCAAATCAACGATTGCCCAAACAGCAGCAACCTTCATATCTTCGGTAATAGCGCGGGCACGAACGTCGATAGCACCGCGGAACACACCGGGGAATACAGTTACATTGTTTGCTTGGTTAGGTCTATCGCTACGACCGGTACCTGCAACTGCAACGCCAGCTTCCTTAGCCAAATCATAAGTGGTTTCAGGAACAGGATTTGCCAGCGCAAATACAACAGCGTCTTTTGCCATGCTTTGCATAATTTCTTTAGTGAATACGTTAGGAGCAGATACACCAATCAAAACGTCAGCGCCTTTAGCTACATCAGCCAAGGTTCCTTGCACTTTATCTTTATTGGTTACGGTAGCAAGGTAGGTTTGAATACGGTCAAGTTGAGCGTCAATACCTTCATAGAGAGCACCCCAACGGTCAACCATGATTACGTTTTCTGCGCCCATGTTAACCAACAGGCGACCAATAGCACTACCTGCAGCACCGCAGCCGTTAACTACGAACTTAGCAGTTTTAAAATCTTTCTTCACGAAACGCAATGCGCCCATTACTGCAGACAGGCAAGCGATTGCAGTACCATGTTGGTCATCGTGGAACACAGGGATATCGCAAATTTCTTTCAAGCGGTCTTCAATGTCATAGCATTTGGGAGAGGAAATATCTTCCAGATTGATACCGGAATAGTTGGGTTCCAAGTACTTAACGGTTTTAATGAATTCTTCCGGGTCCTTGGTGCCCAAGCAAACAGGAACAGCATCAACATCTGCAAAGGTTTTAAAGAGAGCAGCCTTGCCTTCCATTACAGGAATACCTGCTTCGGGGCCAATATCGCCCAAGCCAAGCACGCGGGTGCCGTCAGAAATTACAGCAATCATATTGCCGCGACAGGTATATTCAAAAGATAAATCTTTATTTTCTTTGATGTCCTTGCAGGGTTCTGCAACACCGGGAGTGTATGCCAAAGACAAGTCATGGCGGGTTTCAATGGGTACTTTGCTAACAACTTTAATTTTGCCATTGTTATCCAAATGTAATTTGATGGCTTCGTCACGTAAGGTCATAATAAAACTCCTCCTAAAATTTAATTTAGTGATACTTCCATTTTAATTTAAATCATACGTCATTGCAAGTTTTTAGTTAATTAAACTTAAAAACCTTGCAAAATTCCTGCAAAGATTTTAAAAACTTTATCCCATTCCAAACTACAAGCAATCAGCACAAAAAGTAAACAGGGGCTTGGGCTCTTCCACAGGCAGCTCAATAAATTCCACCTGCGGACGCTCCCCCTCGTTCAGAGTAAGCACTGCCAAGCTGGGCTTGCTGCCACCGCGGGGACGAGCAGGGCTTCCCGGATTGACCAGCAGCACATCACCAAACCATTTTGCCATGGGTACATGGGTATGCCCGTAAACAACAATGCTTGTTTCCAGACGATGCGCCCACCACGCCAGCTCTCCTACCTCGCCATGATGAAAATACCTATGCCCATGGGTAAGCCAAATATTGAAGCCTTCGCGTTCAAAGATTTCATCAGGATTGGCTACTCCATCCTTATCGCAGTTGCCACTTACCTTAATGACCGGCAACCCCGTCAGAGTCTCCAAAATATTTGCATCAGGAGCGTAATCACCCGTATGCAAAATGAGCTCCACCGGCGGCAACAGCTGTACCGCTTTGCGCATTGCCTGTTGATTGCCATGGGTATCGCCAATAATACCTATTCTCATCTTTTCTTTTCCCACAGCGCAACCAGTTTACGAATTGCCTTGCCACGATGGCTAATTTTATTCTTTTCCTGTATGGTAGCTTCTGCCATCCCCTTGTGCAGCTCTGTAGACCAGAACAAGGGGTCATAACCAAAGCCACCATCACCTAAGGGCTCGTGGAGCAGCATACCTTCGCAGATGCCATCCACCTCGTTCAGCACCTTACCACTGGGCAAAGCCACTGCCAAGGCACAGCGGAAGCGGCAGGTACGTTTTACCTGGAACTTCATAATATGCAAAAGCTTTTCGTTGTTTTCTGCATCAGTAGCCTTTTCGCCTGCATAACGGGCACTGCGTACACCGGGCGCTCCGTCCAAAGCCTGCACTTCCAAACCGCTGTCATCGGCAATGCAGGGCACACCGGTTTTCTTAGCATAGTATTGTGCCTTCAAGCGAGCGTTAGCCGCAAAAGTACGTCCTGTTTCCGCAGGCTCTTCAATCTCGTCAAAATCTGCCAAGCATTTAACCTCAATGGGTAAATCTTTCATTAACGCTTTAAATTCTTCTAACTTACCCAAATTATGGGTAGCAATTACTAGTTCCTTAATCACCTTTTAAACCTCACTAAATTGTTTCGATGAATCCATCCACAATCTGCTGAACGAAAACATACTGCCAACGCCCCGTCTTCTTCTCACGCAGAGCTTCATCATAAGCACGTTGCCTGCAATTGGGGCAAATATCCCGAGGCAGACAGACGATGAACGCACTTTGGTCACCAAAGCGTGTATCCTCAGCCGCAGTTTGAATGGTAAAGTATCCGCCACAGCTCTTACAGTAACGTACAGTTTCTACCTGCTGTTCACGAATGCCCTCTTCATCATAATAAATATGCTTCTTGCGCTGCCAAACGCCATTGCATTTTTGCAGCAGCTCCTTGCGCGTACGCTCACGATTAAAATACAAATCCCCAACCTGCTCAATCAGCTGGTCAACACGTTTGTTGCAACGTGGGTCCTGCTTGCGCAGCTCGCTCATATCAGGCTCCAGCACCTTGCTGTAGTCCATACCTGCCATCGCCAAAATGATACCCGTATTGACATAGGGCAAAGCACTTTCTACAGAATAACCGCCTTCCAGTACAGCAATATCCGCCTGTAATTTATCTGCCAAGCGGGCGTAGCCTTGAGCAGTAACCGCCATGGAAGCCAAGGGGTCAGAAAAATGGTTGTCCTGACCGGCAGAGTTGATTATCAGCTCCGGCTGGAAGTCTTCCAGAATATGGCTAATCAAACCGTCGTACAAGCGGTGCAGACCTTCGTCGCCAGTTCCCGGAAGCAGGGGCAAATTGATATTGGTACCCCAAGCACCGGGGCTGCCTGCTTCTTCAGGAAAGCCCGTCCCCGGATACAGAGTGCGTCCGTCCTGGTGGAAGGAAATATACAGCGTATTAGGGTCGTGATAGAACACGTCCTGTGAGCCGTCCCCATGATGCACATCCGTATCAATTACAGCAATGCGCTTCACACCATAACGGCTTCTTAAATATTCTACCATTATTGCTTCTATATTAACAGTACAAAATCCGCGAATACCATGAACAACACGCATAGCATGATGTCCGGGCGGACGCACAAGCGCGAAAGCACGCTTTACTTCACCGCGCATAACTGCGTCAGCGGCAGTCAGGCAACCGCCTGCAGAAGCAAGGTGAGCAGGAGTAATAAGCCTTGCGATTCCCGGCACGCCAATATGGGCACGCTGCAAATCGTTAATCTGGGCCAAGCGAGGGCGATACTCCTTAATCTCCTCGCAATCAAATAGGCCCTCTTCTTCCAGCTGGTCGCGAGTGTATAATAAACGCTCCTGCCTTTCGGGATGGGTAGGACTAATCATCCAGTCGAAGGCCGGAAAAAATACTAAGCCGAGAGTGTTCTTCATAATTCTACCTCCCTGCCTTTAATTTTATGTAGGATACCGGGCTTGAGCTGCATCCTCAAATTAAAGATATCCCCTGTATCATAATAGCTATGGATGGTGCGGAAGTGCTCGCAGCTAATAAGCTCCACTTCCTGTCCCGGCAGCTGCCAGTCAGCCGCCTGTTGATGTAACCAGTCTGCCAAAATTTTTTCCGCAACCCTTTGTCCAAAGCCGCTAGGCAACCGCTCACGCTTGCCGCTTTCCGGAATAATGTAGTAGCCATCCGTCGTATCAGCTCTAAGCCCTGCGGACAAAGTAGGTCTTGCCAAGGCTGCACCAATGGCATTGGCAACCATGGCGCCTTGGGGTATTTCCACAGGCAAGTTCATAGCTTCACCCACAGCCTTCACCAAGCCAAGGCTACCACCACCCACGCCAATGAGCTGCGCAGGCTCAAACTCCGTACCGCGGATAACATCATCAACGGTGTAAACAGGCTGCTTCGCCCATTCCACCAGCATATCTTCAATGGTCGCAGTAATCTGCGCCACTGCACTTTCCACAATCTTGCGTGCCTCACTGGCAGGCTCGCCACCTAGGGCAGCAATGGCTTCCCAAGATTTACGTTCATCACCAAAGCGAACATACCCTGCCACAATCAAGGCATCACTTAAAGTTGCAGCCCCTCCCCCAATGGCAGCAGCAGGACCCTCACGCTCCGGTCCAACCTGGTACCCATCAGTAAGCTTGGTAATCTTACTATCGCCGCCAATACCAATGCTACGCATATGGAAGGCGCGCACTGCCGTAGGATAACCGTTAAGGCTGGCACCACGCTTCGCCATCAAGGGCAAACCATTTTCCCAAAAGGCAATATCCGTAGTAGTGCCGCCAACATCTAAAGAAATACTGTTCACTTCCGGAGCAGCCAAAGCTTCTATACCAAGGACGGAAGCCGCCGGACCGGTAAACACTGCTTCCACAGGTTGCTCCAAGGCAACGTCCAAGGGCAACGTGCCACCATCAGCCTTTAAAATATGTACGGGAGCAGTAATGCACCTATTCGCCATGGCAAGCTTCACCTTTTGGCAGAACTTATCAAAAACTTTATACACAGCGGCTGCAAAATACGCAGAATTAGTACGGCGTACAAAATTTAGCTCGCCACTGAGCTCACTGCCCAAGAAAACCTTTTTATAACCGCACTTCTTTAGCTCATGCTCCAGCAAATATTCATTCTGCGGTTGGCGTACGGCAAACTTACCACTCACTGCGCATACTCCGCTACCCTTAGTATTCAGCAAATCACGATGCTTGCTCCAATCAATCTGCGCCGTAATCTTACCGCGATGGTCAACATAACCGCTCACATAATAAGGCTCGACAGGAAACTTCCCCTTGACGTTCATCCCCGGGCCCGTCATAACAGCTAAAAACACCGGGTCAATTTTATTTTCCGTCAACGCGTTGGTCACAATAGTACTGGAAATTACCACACGTTCTAAACTACCGGCAAAACCATCCAGTAAAACCTTATCCAGCGCCGCCAAAATACTTTGCAAAACATCCTGATGGTTAGTAGGCACCTTAGCCTGCGCTAAAATCTGTTCGTTACCAATGACAACCGCATCAGTAAAGGTACCACCCACGTCAATCCCTAATAACATGCTTCCACCTCCTTACATATTTTACACACAAATCATCTTTTACTAATTCTATAAAAACGCTAAAAATTCCTTTACTATCCCTCAAAAAAGGAGAAAAGCTCCGGACTTTCGTCCAGAGCTTTCTGTTTGGAGGGAGATTGTCTATCAATCAGCGTCGAAAACGTATACTACATTTCTCTTAGAATCTTTTTGCACTACATAGTAGTCAACATCGCCTTTACGGATATCTTCGCGGTCAGCATCTGCGGTGATATCTTCACCAATCGCCGGAAGGAGCCTGCCATCAACCTTTACGCCCCTAAGTTGTACGAAGGGCATACCTTTGGTGTAGGTCAAGCGAACCTTGCCATCAGCGTCAGCCTTAACGCTTTCAACCACGCCGTCGTGGTCAACATATTCTAAGGTTGCACCAGCAAGCGGTACTTCTTTTTCATCTACCAGAACGTACACAAATTGTACCTTGCCGGGAACTGCCTCACGATGAGATTCTACTTTATATGCATTTTTAAAGGGATTGTATTCATGTGCCAATGCCGGAGCTTCGATTGCTACGCTCATAACCATTGCTGCGAGTAAACCTAACATCATTTTTTTCATATGGGTCAACTCCTTTTAATTTATTCTAACCCGTTAGAGTCAGTGTTTTTGTTACTCTTATTATAACAGAGCATTCCCACTCGTTCAATGGGTATTTGTGAAGAATTTGCGAAAAGAGAAAACCACTCGCAGGGGAAGCACTGATTTATAAGCTTACAAATTTAAAATCACTAAAAACCCAGTCCTGGTGTACGTTTTCATCATTTTAAGTCACAATCTTTGTACGTCACTAAAACACAGAAATAGTACATTTTGCTAACAAATCATATCCTTTATCCAAACGGTTACTAAACGGTTACTAAATCATCAATAAAGCACCATATGCAAACCTCTTTGGTTATTACAGTATTTAACAATAAAAGAATCCATTAAATGAGAAAGCAAATGCAGAATAATGGTTAATGCCTTTTACCAATCATTGACCCACATAAATTAATATCCGTGCTACTACTTAAATTATACTTATTTAAAATCACCTCTAGGTACTTATGTCCTGGGATGTTTATTAATTATTTCTATCCAAAAGGAGCTCTATCAATGAAAGCAATAATCTTAAAGCCAAGAATCGCAGCCTATGACCTTTTCCGAAATGGAGAAATAAAATGCTTCCGTCTAAAAAATCGTTGGAAGATACCAAAACAGTCTGTAATAGATTATATTAACGAAAAGGCGAATATGTAACAGAAAAGCTATCCTTATATAAGGATAGCTTTTCTGCTTTTTAGGAGTTGAGATGAATTGTATGCTGGAAAGCTCAGCAGAGCCTTGACCACTTGTTAAATCACTTGCTGCCTTTGTTAATCAAAAGCAAGCAATTTTATTGTTTACCTTGGTGCTTTTCAAAGAAGGCGTTGTATTCCGCTACAACCTTGTTAGCATTTTCAATCGCCATGTTTCTTTGCTCAGCGATATGGTTTAAATCGTCTGTCGCACCATCAATATACTTTTGGGCTGCATCCATATAAGCAGTTACCGCTGCAACCCACTTGGTAATAGCTTCAGTATCGCTAATGCTTTTGGGCGTTGGTGGGATTGCAGGCAACACATCTGCTTGCAAAGGATAAGCACTAGCCATATTGGTAGCCTTGGGAGCAGTTTGCTCCACAGCAGTTGCTTTACCTTGGCTTGTCCCTTTATCCGCAGTGCTTTGCGCTTGCGCAGTACACGCAATACCGCACACCAAAACCATTGCCAAAATCACCTTACAGATTTTCTTGTTACACATATACTTTTAATCCTTGCATCTGTTGTTCTTAGAAGCTCCACAATATTTATGTTCATACTTTCCGCAATGCGCAGATACACAGACAATGGCACCTCATCAACGTCTATCCCTCTTTCAATTCTGGACAGCTTGCCCACGCCAATGTTCACGTTCCGTGCCAAAACCACCTGCGTTAACCCGCGCAGCTTGCGGTGAAACACAATGTTCGCCCCTATATCCTTGTAAACATTTTCATTCATAACTTGAACCCTTCCACCACTTCGTGGTACGCCCCTCAAGGAATGGTTAAGAAATTACATTTTCAGCGCCGCAATTACTTCCTGGGTCAAATCCTTGCCGCCTGCAATCATGGCGCCTGCGTTCACAACGCTGTCGATATTGTTAGTCTTAGCCACACGCAGGATAGTGCGTCTAATCTTTTTATTGATAGGTTCATACTTACCTTGTTCAAACTTCGCCATTTGGGCATTCAACTTGTTGGCAAGTCCAATCTTTTCCTTATCAGTGGCGAGCGCTTTAGATTCAGTATTGAACTGCTCCTGCAAACGAGCCTTCTCAGCAATAACCTCTTGGGCAACTTGCTTGATGCCGGGATAGTTTGCAACAACAGCGTTCCAATCCACAAAGCCAAGTTCTGCGGCGAAGGCACTGGTGCTAAAGCCCAAAGCCATCAATGCGGAACAAAGTAAGGTCATAAGTTTTTTCTTCATTTAAAGTAGGTCTCCTGTTATTCAATTTCTTTCCAGATTTTTGCCATGATGGAAGCGTATTCTGCTTCGAGGAACTTCACGGTTTCTGCAATGATGGCATTTACCAAAGCAGGGTCAAAAGCATCATCTTTAGAAACGATGCATGCGTTAAGGAGCAAATCGCCTTCATTGGTTACTACAAATTTATACACTCTGTAGTTGTTGTTCATTTCGTTCAGGTAGGTAGCAACTTTAGCAAGCACATCACCTTTAATGATTTCAGGAGCAAGGCGAACTTGAAGCAGTCCGTACACGCTTTTATCAAGCAAGATTGCGAAAGGAAGTGTTTGACCTTTAACTTGCATCAAGCTGTGGAACACAGCGGTTTCGTTTTCGTCATTGCGTTCTTCAATTTGGAAGCATTCAATTTTATTTTCAGCAAAGAAGTCTTTAAGTTTAGTAGTTTTTACATTAACATTTTCCATTTTATGGTTGTCTCCTTATATCTAGGGTGGACGGTGGCAAAGCCACCGCCCGATTATTATTTTTTAGAAAGTTACTCTCAAGCCTGCATCTACACGCCATTTTTCGGTTACATCGCCACCGAAGCTACGTTCATAGGTTGCATACAGCAGGCTGTTATCGCTCAGCTTAGCAGTGCCGCCAAGTTGCATTTCGTACCAAGTATCGCCAAAGCTGATGCTGGTGCCTTTAGTTTCTTCTGCAGTGTAGTGGGTATCAAAATCGCCACCAAATTCATGAGCCAAAGCAAGTTTAGCATAGTAGCTTGCTTTATCAGTTCTTTGACCAATGCCAAAACCAACGCGACCGATGATGCTGTTGAAGTCATCTTGTTCAACTTGCATGGTTGCAGTTTTGCCGTAAGCAGCGAGCATATCACTGGTTGCAGTATAGTCTTTGCCTTGAACATGACCAACGGTCAATTCAACGCTGGGGTCAAAGTAGAAGCCGTTGCCTTTTTCGATGCGTTTGCCGTATTCCGCACTGATGGAAGTACCCCAAGTTTTGAAGTCGCCTTCAAGTTTGTAGCCATCGTTGTTGAATACTTCGTATTCGTTCTTCAACTGGCTGCCTTTGAGGATTAAGCCAAGGTAACGACCGTCGCCATAATCTTTGTTACCGTAAACAGAGAGGCTGGTTACAGTCATTTCGCCTTCACCACCACGGTCATAGCGGCTATCGCCTTCATTATGGCTTACTGCTACGCCCACGTTCCAACCATTGCCAACTGCTTTGTCATAGCCAACTTGGTATGCTTTGTAGTTGGTGGAGAAGTTGGTGTTTTGAGCATCCATTTCGTATTTACCGCCATAGTATTTAGCCCAAACGCCGCTTTCTTCTGTAGCAAGGCGTACATCGCCCATGCGTTGGAGCAGGTCATTGCTTTCGCTGCGCCACATCATAACGGTGGAAGCCATTGCAGATTTAGCGCCTTTCATCATAGCAGTTTCGCTATCGCCATAGATGTAATCACCAGTGTAAGTGTTTTCTACAACAATATCTTTAGAAGTATTCAAGTTACCTTTGCCGTCAGTACCAAATACGATTTCACCTTTACGCATTGCACTGGAAGTAGTCATACCTTCGAGGATTTGAACAGTACCAGTCAAATTACCATCAGTATGATTAATATAGGTAAGTTTTTGAGCGAGAGCGTCAAGAACTTTCTTAACTTCTTCTTGCTTACTGGTACCAATGCTATCAGTGTGCAAAGTAATATTAGAACCTGCAGTTACAGCTTTAATTGTTACATCACCGCCAAGGATGTTGGTCGGAGTTTTTTCATCGTGGTTGTACATAATGGTAGTATTGCCACTATATTGTTCCACATTCAAATGAGTACCAGTTTTATCGCTCATTTGGATGTAACCGCCATTACCACTTAAGCTGTTGATGGTAGTTGCATCGTTTTCTTTAGCAGTGTTAGTCCAAATTGCACCGCTATTGATTTCCATAGTCAAGGTGTTACCTTTTTCATCTTCGTGGTAACCAGTCCACGCACCACCATCTTCGAGCAGTACATTAAGGTCTACGCCACCAGTACTATTACCAGTCCAAGAAGCTCCGTAAGTGAAAGCTGCATAGAAGTCATTATCACCATTGTTATCATAATGAACATCATCTTCCAGTTTAGAACCTTGGGTAGTCATAATAACAGAAGACTTATCATCAGGAACTACCATTCTACGGGCAGACATCTTCATCATTACAGGTTGTGCTTGGTTTTCTTCAACAGGTTTTGCAGCACCAAGGATAATTTTGCCTTTGATAACTACATCGTGGTCTTCGCCAGCTTCGTTAATCTTAATCTTGCCACCTTCGATAACTTTGATAGCAACATTGTCTTTACCTTCTTCTGCTTTGCCACCGATTACGCCACCTGCGATTTCTACTTTAGAACCTTCGCCTACTGCGATTGCTTCTTTACCATTTGTTTGAGTAATGTCTACAATGCCATCAATTTTTACGTTAGCACCTTTATCAGCGTGGAGCACTGCCGCAGATTTATCATTGTCTTTGGCAACCATAGTAATTTTTGCATCTTTGTTATCTTCATCACGTTCAATAACAACATCGTTGCCTGTGCCAGAAGCGTAAATAGCATGTGCCTTACCATTTTCGGCAGTTGCTTCGATTAATACGTCACCTGCTTTTTTAATGGTTACTGTACCGTTAACAGCTTCGATACCTTTAGCTTCTTTGTTTTCACCAGTAGTACCACCCACGAGGGAAAGGTCTTTACCATCCAGTTCGAGAACGTAATGTTGACGTTCTACCCCTGCGTTGGAAATCAAGGAAGCATTTTCAGAAGTTTTTTCAGGTTCAATCTTAACGTGACCAACGTGTTCGTGTTCAGGTTTTTCTTTACCGTCTTTGTCAACGTCAAGTTTACCAAAGTCAATAACGGTTTCACCTTTTTCATTATCTACTTTTACGATGGTATTACCTGCTTCGTTTTTGAAAGCCTCATTATTTTCCAAGTTGTCGCCAGTAATGGGCGCACCAATTTCAACAGGCGGTTTATCAGGCTCAACAGGTTTTTCCGGTTCTACAGGCTTATCTTCCGGTTTTTCAGGAGTTGTGCCACCAGTGCCACCTTCGTTACCGCCACCTTGGGTGTTATCGTCTTCTTCGTCATCACTGGGAGGAGTTACATCAAATCCCAAGCTGTCTTTATTCAAACTACCTTGACCAGTAGAGCTATTGTAATCAATGCTACCAACATGTTTGCCTACACTTTCAGTGGTCAAGCCTTCTGCGATTTGAACATAGCCTTTCAAATTGCGTTCACCGTTAACATAAGCAGTGTAATACAGTTTTTCCGCAAGGTTATCCAAGGTTTCAGCAACTTGGTTATTAGTCATACCGTAGCCGTCGGTACTCAAGGTAATCTTAGAACCGAGGGTTGCGTTTTTAATAGTAGTAGTACCACCAAGCACATTAGTAATGTTATTAGCATCGCGTCTATAAATTACGGTAGTGTCACCACTGTAGTTAGTGATTACGAGGTTACCAGTTTCTTGCGGTGTAAGATTTTCAACGATATGAGTATTCTTATTACTTACACCGTTACTGCCTTCCGCATGGTTTGCTTCGTTCTTACCAATAAATGTTTTATTACCGGTCATATCAATGTAACCACCACTACCAACAAAACTATATACCTTACTATCCATAATGACGTTGTTGATAGTTTGCTCTTTGGTGATTGCGTTTTGCCATAATGCCCCATCTGCCAAGGTTAAGTATAAACCACCATTAGTATTGCCCACAGCATCAGGTTCGCGCTCCGCAACGTTAAAGCCGTACCAAGTAGTGCCTTTGCCTTCCATGGTAACGTTCATTTCGCCATCACTAAAGCCAGTCCAATAAGCACCATCTTTCATATACAGTGTTACATTGCCCTCTTGTCCTTTGGTAACACCATAACCGCGGTTATCGCCATAGTTACCAATCCAATGACTACCTTTACCATTTAAACCAACAGTGATGTAACCCTTGGTACCCATACCACCATTAGTTACAAAGTCACCTTCGATAATAGTATCCTTATAATTACCTGCACCAGTAATGTTACCAGCGTTATCTTTAAGTACGTTAACATTTACAATTGCAGCATTCTCGGAAACAAATTCGCCATAAGCACGAATGGCAGCCCACGCACCATTAATAGCTTTAATTGTGCCACCACCAATTTCAATAGTGGATGCTACAGCACTAAGGCCTTCGTTATTACATTTGTCCAAATCTGCTACGATATCAACTTTACCGGTAATTACAATTTTAGAACGTGCATCACATACACCGTTCATAGTTTTTATTCCTGCACCACTAACACCATAAGAACTACCTTCCGGACCAGCAGTAGTATGTATAGTTACAACGCTACCAGTTTCAGCATTATTGATGTATACCTCACCACCGCCATTAGCAAAAATGCCTGCAGTGGGACCACATCCATTTTCATAAATGTTAATATCGCCAGGGTTGTTTATTTCTACAATGCCACCTTCAATGGCACTAATAGAAGCACCACTACCAAGTTCAGTACTATCGTTCTTAATGGTTAAATCATTACCATTCAGATTCACAACTGTTTTATATACGGTGTTGGGATCCATAATATCGCCACTCGCGATAATTACCGCACTTATGTCCTTGTGATAAGGTCCTGCATCAACCCGTTTATTATTAATGTCAAAGCTTACATCAGATTTAAAATCATAAGTGATTTCGCTATCAATTACTTTATAAATACCAGTCGCTACCCAAGGCAGGTCTTTACCAAATACACCATAAATAGGTTCAGTATAAACGCCAGTTGTTTCATTTTGGAATCCATCTGGTACTATATAACCATCCGGTAATTGAGTAATAATATCTTCAGCACCAGAACCATCCTTAGGTATTTCTTTGATACCGCCCTTACCAGTTTCACTATCAAACACAATGCCTGCATTAAAGGTTTTATTAGAGTTATTCCATTCTACATTGTCAATTTCAGGATTTAGCTTACCATCAGCACCAAGAATTTCCGCTTTTTTCAAAATATCTACATCAAGAGCAGAAGCCGTCATACCTTCGCCAATTCGCAAACTTGCACTCAAGTTATTTTCACCTGAGCCACCATTTTCCGTACTGATAGCACCAGTATAATACAGTTTGTTAGCTAAATTAGCTAATACATATTCAAGGTTACCCCAGTTAATAGCATCTGAATAATGTGTGTGTAAAGTAATCTTACTGCCAGCAGCAGCACTTTTAATGGTAACATCGCCACCTTCAAATTTATAAGGTTGTTTAGAATTGTAGCCGTAATATACCATTGTATTACCACTATAGTTATCAATAACGATATCACCACTATTTGCAGTTTGTACAATCTTACCGGCTACATCACCTTGTTCGTTGGCAATATTAAACCCGTTATTTCTGCCACTATAAATTATCACATCACCTCGTAAATTAGTAATATGGCTCGTTATACCATAATCACCATTGGTAGATTCATTTGTCCAAGTTGC
This sequence comes from Phascolarctobacterium sp., assembly GCA_017452325.1. Taxonomy (GTDB): domain Bacteria; phylum Bacillota; class Negativicutes; order Acidaminococcales; family Acidaminococcaceae; genus JAHHUH01. Next base: position 28,689 of record JAFTMR010000018.1, read on the forward strand.
ACCATCTAACAGGCACAAATTAGCAATGCCGCCATTATTGATTACTGCACCATTGAAATATGCATCTTCTCCTCTAAAACCTGCATCAATATGTGCATTTGCGCCACCAAGATACATATCTCCATCTATTTTTCCGTATTCGCGTATGCCATAACCAGTGTATTGTTTGTACTTATTTTCACCTGTGTTATATTGTTGCACGCTATATTCTAAATACATGCCTTTGTAAGTAGGATTTACGTCAAAATAAATATCACCTTCATAAGCTGCTAAAGAATAATATTTACGGGCTTCACTGCCTTTTGGTACAAGTATTTTACTTCCGGTTTTATATCCCATGGTAGATAAATCATATCCATTATCTTTATACCACTTAAAGATACCAGTATTCTCAGAATTAAAAGCACTAGAAGCAGCAATTATTGCTTTTGCACCATTTGCATCAACGGTTACACCATTACCGCAAATGTCCATAAACGCAGAACCATTCATTAAATTAAAGGTAGCGTTCTCTACATCTACCAAAATGCCGGAGCTGTTGGTGCGTGCATCTGTACTATCAGTATTATAACCAACGCCCCATTCATTATTGGCTTCACCTTTAATATACAAATCAGTCCCTACGTTCATTGTTCCGATGTTAATTTGACCACCGGTTGCACTTGTTTCATTAGCATCACTCTTTGTAATAGCAATGGCATTACCGCCATTGTCTCCAAGCATGGTGATGTTCAGCTTTTGCATATTACCTGTTAAGCTAAGATTTAAACTTTCACTGCCAGTTGTAGGATTAAGCCAAATAGCATTAGTACTTTGAGCATCATTTTTAGTCACGATATTTATATCACCACTAGCACTAACACTACCGCTTTTACCATCTGTTACATAAATACCGGTACCCACATTCTGAATTTGTACAGTACCACTACCTGAAATATTACCAGCTGTATTGTTAGCATCGTAAATTAAGCCATTAGGATATGTAGCATCATCAATCCATTGACCATTAGGGTTCAAGGTATCATCTTTACCAGGATGTACAGGTGCGTTTACATTAATTTGTCCATCATTACCGGTTCCAGCATCACCAGCTCCAATAAGGCTACCTTGTCCGTTAGTACCATTAAAGTTTATGTTTGCAGTTCTAGTAACAGCAGAAGAAGTCAAGCCTTCGCTTAAACCAACTGCAACAGCAGAAAGATTGCTTGCGTTGCCATTGTAGTAAAGCTTATTTGCCAAAGCTTCTAGCACTGCATCAACTGCCGTAATATCTCTAGTGGAAATACCTTTTTGATTAGTTGCTATCATAGCAATTTGGCTATTTGCTTCCGCTTTATTGATGGTTACACTACCGCCAAGAATTTCGGTAGCATTTGCATCAGCATGGCTAGTGTAATCAACCTTAATAGCACCACTCAAATTACTAATAACAATATCTTTACTATCAGCATTTTGCCTGATGATACCAGCTTGATTCAAACTGTTACCACCTATTAATGTGTTAACACGGCTAAAAGTATTACTACCAATATCTTCATTATCCTGTTCATAACGAGTATTGTTAGCTACGTTTGTCCAAGTTGCACCATTTTTCAAGGTAAGGTTTACGGTACCGCCATTGTCAATAGCACCATTAATATAGGAATCACCAGTTGCCAATCCTAAGTTAATGGTTGCACCTTTCAGTGCAAAAAGGTCACCATCTATCTTAACATCATTAGCACTACCATCAGCGTTCATACTAATAGTTCCATCATAGGCCGCAAGTGCGTAGTAACCATAATCAGTACCAGTGGGAACGGTAATGCTACCACCTTTAGCAATGGTAACCATTGCATCTTCAGCATTAACTGTCACACCATTACCGTACACATCCATATCAACATTACCATTTACAGTTACGGTGCTATTGTTAACATCAACAAGAATGCCTGCATTGTTAAAACGGCTAAGTACATTTGTAGGGTTACCTTCGATACCCCAAGTTTCATTATCTACACCTTTGATAGACAAATCGCCATTGATAGTAATAGTACCACCCTTTGTAGATTCCTTACTATTTTCACCCCAACGGTCTGTTTTTTGAATAGCAACACCGTTACCACCGTAACCACCTTCCATGGTTAAATTGGTGTTACCTGCGGTGATGGTAATGCTTTCGCCACCAGTCTTGGACGGGTCAAGCCAAATAGCATTAGTTAAGGTATTGCCACCATCCATAGTTTTAGTGATGATATTTAAATCGTTATTGCCACTTGTAAAAGTAATGGTACCGCCATTTCCGGCAAAAATACCTACGGGAGAAGCTATATTATTTTCTACTTGAATTTGCAAACCTTCACTAGCTTTTACATTTGTAGCATAGCCTTCCGAATAAATGCCAGCGAGTACATTGTTAGCAAGATTACCTTCAATATTCGTACCAAGATTAATTAAATTATCCTTGTCTTCAATGTTCTTATATTGGTTTTCAATTTTAGTAACATTACCAACTACATCTTTCCAAACATTGGCTTTAGGATTTGCTTTGTCTTCGTCAACAGCCAGTTGTAATTTTACAAGGTTACCTTCGGGAATAACATCGGTGCTGATAATGTCCCAAGTGTAAAGCTCTTCGTACATTTTGTTAGCTGCGAAGCTATCAGTACCAAAGCTCAACGGTGTAGTTGCACCGTCAGTGTAGATATTCAGCTTGTTGCCAACCTGCACCCACAAGCGTTTGGTGTTATATTCTGCATCCAGTCTGCCAAACCAACCAGGAGCAGCAGCTTCGTGATAAACTTCTTTCCAGTTTTGCGGTTGAGAAGAAAGCAAATTACTTACAGTAGTTTGGTAAACAGTTACATCTACATTCTTACCTGCCCTGCCAATGTTATAAGTCATAACATAAGCAGTACCATTGGGCATTACCTTTAAGCTACGGAACTCACTTTTAGGAATCTTCTCGCCATTACGAACGGTGTAGAGATTTTCCGGCAAATTAATTTGACGAGTATCTGTAAACCTTTTACTTACAGGATCTAAAGTTACTACGTCAATAGAAGTTTCTGCATTGGAGTTTTCAGCACCGTAGTATTGGTAGCCACCGATTGCAGTACTAAGCATATAGTTGTTGTACACGTTGAGTGCTACGGTGTCAGTATTCTTACCCATAGTGGTATAGCCGTCATAGCTAAGTCTGCCATCTTCTTTGATAACGTATTTAATCAAATAAGACGGGTCATACGGTGCATAACCACCCTTAGGATTAACGTTTGCAATTACATACAGATTGTCATCAATAATTACCACGCCTTCACCGTGTAAGGATGCATTTTTATCTGCAAATACAACATCATCATATAACTCTAAATCTTTTTTAAGGTCTCTAGTAAATGCAGTTTGGTCACTGATAACGCTATCAGTAATTTTTGCCACGCCAATAGTACCTTCATCATAAGATGCTACATATACAAAATCTTTATAGCGTGCTACATCGTGGGCATTTGTTGCATCACTTGTGTTGCCTGCTACCCTATTACTCCAATCACCTTGAGCATCAAAAGCATAACTATTTTGTAGATTAACAGTACTATATGTATATTGACGGATAAACAAAGAACTTTTACCAGTAACAGGGTCAACAGTGTTATAAACTGCAGGGTCACGGTTAAGACCGGTGATTACAGATTTTACTGAATAAATATCGTCAGAATTTATAAAGGAGCCTTCCAGTGCGCCCATGTGAGAAGTTGTATAGTCAGAAGCGGTTACTACGCCAAGCTTAGCAGCTTCTGCACTGCTGCCAAGTACAAAACCACTTAACACGGTTGCAAGTATAGCGGCTTTTTTAGTAGAGCTTATCTTCATAATAGAACTTTCCTTTCGTTAGAATTCACATTTCAAAGTTGCATAATAGGTTCTGCCTTGTACGGGGAACTCAGGATTGATGTAACTGCCGTTGGCAAGAGCAATTTTTTGTTCAGGTCCTTTGTCGAATACGTCGTTGCAGCCTACTGCCAGTTGCCAACCATCTTTCATTTTCCATTTAAGACCGGTGTTCAAAACCAAAAGGTCATCAGTGGGCAAACCATCAGGGAACTCACCTGCACCACCTTTAACACGGTATGTATAGTACTTGTCGGTGTAATGAGCTTCTGCAAAGATATCCAAAGTATCTGTAGGACGGTAGGTGAAACGTACGTTGCCTTCCCATTCAGGTTGGAAAGTAGGCCAAGTATCAAGGTAATCATATACGCCATCTTTTTTGCTCTTAGTTTTAATATCGGTATAAGTTGCTTGGATATCCAAATCAAACTTGCTCCAGTTAAAGTTGGATTGCAGTTCGATACCATGTGCTTTACCTTTATTATCGTTGCGATAGCTCCAGTAGTCTTTGCCTACGCGTTGCAGTTGAAGCATGTTTTCAGAATCACGCCAGAAGTAGGTTAAGCTGGTTTTGTTATAAGCACCCAAAGCTTCACCGTGCCACAGTGCGCTAATATCAAATTGCTTGCCTTCTTCCGGAATGGGGAAGGTAGAATCACGACCGTTATCGTTAGGAGCGGGCAAGATGCCTGCACCGTCACCGGCGATTTCGTACATATTGAGCAAGCGGTAGTAGGTACCACCAGTCATACGCATGGTAAAGTTATCATCAAATTGTTTCTTCAAAGCAAGCTGCCAAGTAAACTTGTCATCAGTTTGTTCATCTTCTGGAGAAATCCAGCTAAAGAGTTTATCTGCACCTTCATTAAATGTTGCTCTATTACTATAACCAGTAATTGTAGAACGGTTATATTTAACGCTAGGTGTCAAGTACCAAGATGCTTTATCGTCCAAAGTAATGGTGTCTTGAAGTTGAATGTTGATCATTTCTTGTTCGTATTCATCACGAATTTGACCAAAGATGGTATTGATATTGGTATCATCAATTACACGGTCAGGCATTCTGGAACCATCAACATTCAAGTTTTCACGAGAGAAGTTCACTTGGAAGTCAAGCATATTCTTGTCACTAATCTTATAAGTACCGTCAATTTGAGCATTGTACTTGTCTGATTTATATTCGCTGTATTCACGCAAAGGAATAAGTTTATCTTGTTTAGTTACTAAATCGTCATTTATGTGTTCAGCGCGGTAGCTTTTATCGGACTTGGTGTAGTCAAGCATCCAGCCCCATTCAAGCTTGCCAACATTGTTACGGTTTTGGAGCAAAAGCTCTTTAGTATCAATCTTTTGACGACGGCTGTCATAACCGTAGTTGTCATAAAGGTCTACCGCCCAACCTACATTAGCATCGGCAAAGGAACCACCGTACAAGCTGTCCGGCAGGTGACGGTCAATTTTATTCCAAGCTGCTTTAACCATCCATTCATCGTTTTGCCATTTCAAAATGCTGTTGATGTTTTCGTAATCGTTGTATTGACGCCAACGTTTTGCATTTTTTGCTTGTGCAAGCTTTTCTTTGTTTTTATCTCTATTTTCAATGTCACCTTTTAAGGTATCGCTGTTTTCAGGTTTTAATTGATTTGCAGTTGCTTTAGCCCATGCTTCATAGGCATTAGCTTTTGCAGTAGCATCAAGATTATTCCAATCTTTAGCGATTTGTTTATCAATCCCAAGGTTCACTGCATCTTCAATGCTTAACATCTCATTGTTGCTAGAAAGATATTCCTTGTACTTATCAACAAAGCCACCTTGTTCTTTTGCAACATAGCCTTGCCAATCTGCTTCGCTTGCCTTAAACCCATCAACTTGTGTACTAGTTAAGCCTAATTTATCTTTGTAGGTATCAATGCTTGTGCTGTTAAAATTATCAATCTTGTCTTGGTATTGCTTAATTTGTGCTTCCAAGCCTGCGATTGCAGTAGCGGATGTATAGTTTTCGTAGCTAAAGTCGCCGTCACTGCTTTCGTAGTTGGTACCAAACATCAAGCTGCCATCTCCGAGGGGGGCAGTAACTTCTACAGCACCTTTTTTCCCACCGTAGCTGGATTTGCCAAGTTCCACGCTAACATCAGCTTTATCCGGGCGTTTGGTTACGATGTTGATAACACCACCAATAAAGGTGCCTGCAAAACGAGCAGGAATGTAGCCGCGGTAAACTTCAATGCGTTCTACGTTGGCTACGGGGATGGTGGAAAGGTCTACCGCGCTGTCGCCGCCAAGGTTACTAAGCACGCCGTCGATGAACACGCCAACTTGTGCCGCAGTAGAACCACGCACGGTTACGGTGGTGTATTGTCCTTTACCGTTTACTTCGCGTACGTGCACGCCGGGAACCTTGCGCATCAAATCAGGCAAAGTTTTTTGTTCGCCCTTGTAATCATCAGGACGGATAACGGTTACACTACCGGGGGAAAGCTTGGTTTCCCAGTCAGGGCGAGCCGCTTCTACGGTAATGCCTTCCAAATCAAAAGCAAGCTCTGCCCTTGTATCTGCTTCTTGTGCAGCTGCAGGCAGGCTTGTTAAACAGCCAAGCACGAATGCCATGGCTAGGGTTAAAGTTTTGTTGTTCTTGTGCCTTTTCATAAACACATCTCCATTCATATATCTGTGAGAGTTAAAAAAATAACTTGCTTATCTAAAATAAAAAAAAACTTAAATATATCCGGCTGTGCTAGTTTCAACTAATTTACGGGTATCCAATTCTTCAAAGAATTGCTCGGAATTAATCAAAACCTCTTTAGCAAGTGCTACCAGAAGGTCTTTTTTAACCGTTATGGTTGGGCCTTCTTCCTTTTGCCAAAGCTCCAGATAATATTCAAGTTCTTCATCAGTATATTCCATAAACACACCTCCCCATCCCAGGATTGCCCTTTGCGCAATACTTCCATAAGATAGGAAAAGGTATGTACAAAAGGCAGCGCCCTGACTTAGGTCATCGTCGTTCCTTCCCTTGCGATCGGTTATGAAGGAACGGCTCACATCACAGTTGGGTTGCAGTGTTGGATTCGCACCAAGCTTCCCTGCCAATATGCCGGGGCCACGCCCGACATAGCATTTGCTGATATTAAATTCTTATTTTTCAGAAATAGTTTCTGCTTTTTATAACTTTAAAGCACTTTATACCATTACATTGTTTATTATTTTTGAGAACTATTCTCATTAAATTCTGTATCACAATTATACACGCTGTCCCCCCCCCTGTCAAGTTTCGTTCGCATCGAGCGAACGAAATTTGCGGCTTCGCCTGGGTGACTGCCGTCACCTGACGTAGCGTGTGCACCGTTTACCTTGGGCGACGAAGGCTTTTTGTTCTTCATCGCTGCGTTTTTTTCATAAGGAGATTCTAAAGGTGTTACCTTAAAGCGCCATTTTGCAAAGGCAAGCC
>JAFTMR010000019.1 GCA_017452325.1 Phascolarctobacterium sp.
CGTCAGCAGTCTTAGAACGGTCTGTAGAAAAACGCCAATGGGTTCTTAATTCCTTACCTTCAAAAACACCTGCAACAATATTGGTATTACCTACATCAATAACAAGTAACATGTACTTTCCTCCTTGGAAAAGATTTCCAATCATTTATACGGTTTAAAACCGCTTATATTATACGCAAAAGAGTATAATATTGCAACTATTTCTGTCACACCTCAGGCATAGGCATTATTTTTTGCACCAGCCGGACGGATGGAAACATCACCTGCCACTACCTTTTCCAATTCACCATCAGCTTTCTTAACAATGAGTAAACCTTCCTCATCAATATCTATGGCGGTACCAAAGTATGTCATGTCCGGAGCGATAACCTTTACCTCTTGGCCCAAGGTACAAGAATATTTACGCCACTCTGCCAACACCGGAGCAAAGCCCTCTATGCAAGCCAACTCGTACAACTCTTCCATATTCTTTAAAATATCAGCAAGCAGCTGTACGCGGGTAAAAGGTTCAGTAGCCACATCGGCAACGGAAATGGCAATGTCACGTACATCCTCTGGATAATCCTCCGGTTCGCCATGAGTATTAATGCCTGTACCAATAACAACATAATTGATATGACCGAACTCTGCATTCATTTCCGTAAGAATACCTACCAGCTTACGTCCATTAAGCAAGATATCATTAGGCCACTTGATAGCAGCATTTACACCTTTAATGTTATTAATAGCCTTCACTACGGCAACCGCTGCCAAAAGAGTACATTTAGAAGCCTCTTGAGGTAAAAAGGGCGGCTTTAAAACTACAGAAAACCAAATGCCCTTAGCATGAGGAGAAATCCAGCCGCGGGATAGCCTACCTTTACCGGCTCCCTGTTCTTCCGCAACTACCAGCAAGCCATTTTCGCAACCTTGATTGGCAATGGATTTGGCAACATTATTGGTAGAGCCAACACAATCCTCATAACAAATACTACGACCAAGCCATTTGGTCTGCAGGCAAGTATTGATTTCTTGAGGGAATAATCTATTGGGAGCTTCACGCAGGATGTACCCACGCTTTTGCACAGATTCTATTTGATAGCCTTCGTCCTTTAAAGCTTGGATGTGTTTCCAGATGGCAGTGCGGGATACTCCCAACTGCTCAGAAATTTTTTCACCGGAAACAGGTTCCAAACCACTGGAACGCAAAAGCTCTAAAATTAACTTACGCATTTCGCTTACCTCCACTCTAGTTACTTACAAATTAACACTCGGTTAACGAAAAGTCAAGTAATAGCCTTAATACAAAACGCACTCCCCTTTGTAAAAAAGAGAAGTGCGTTATGATTTTAAGCTTGTTCAGTTTCTCCTGCTTGGTTAAGCGCTTCAACGACGGGGTCGCTGGCAGCAGCCAAAGCCTCACGTTCTTCCTTGGTAAGAATGCGACCATATTTTATCAAGTCAGCAATCTCTTCTTTTTCCAGGGTTTCACGTTCAATCAAGGCTTGAGCAATAACGTGGAGCTTATCCATATTATCGTTCAGCAGTTGTTCAGTTGCAGCATAAGCATTATCTAAGAAAGCACGTACTTCCTTGTCGATTTCTGCAGCAACCTCTTCACTATAATCCTTATCGCGGGCAATATCACGACCCAAGAATACTTGGTCTTGACGATGACCGAAGGTTACAGGACCAATATTTTCACTCATGCCATATTCGCAAATCATCTGACGTGCGAGGGCAGTAGCACGTTGCAAGTCATTGCTTGCACCACTGGAAATTTCTTTCAGCACCAAGGCTTCAGCAACGCGTCCGCCAAGGAGCACCTTTAGTTCGTCCAACATTTCACTACGGGTAGCGTAGTAACGGTCTTCCTTGGGCAAGCTCAAGGTGTAACCACCTGCGCGACCACGAGGAATAATAGTTACCTTGTGTACGGGGTCAGTATGTTCAAGGAGCATACCTACAACGGTATGACCGCCTTCGTGGTAAGCAGTAAGCTTCTTTTCATTATCGCTGATAACGCGGCTCTTACGTTCCGGTCCCATGATAACGCGCTCTGCAGCTTCTTCCATTTCCGGCATATTGATGGTCTTTTTATTCTTGCGGGCAGTCATCAGTGCAGCTTCATTTACCAGATTGCTCAAATCAGCACCGGTAAAGCCAGGGGTACGTTGCGCAATGATATCCAGCTGCACATCCTCACCCATGGGTTTGCCTTTAACATGCACTTTCAAGATTTCAGTACGTCCTTTAATATCAGGACGGTCAACTACAATTTGACGGTCAAAACGACCGGGACGCAGCAATGCCGGGTCCAAAATATCAGGACGATTGGTTGCAGCAATCATAATAATGCCTTCATTGGCACCAAAGCCATCCATCTCTACCAACAACTGGTTCAAGGTTTGTTCGCGTTCATCATGACCGCCGCCTAAGCCTGCACCACGTTGACGACCAACTGCGTCGATTTCGTCAATGAATACAATGCAAGGAGCGCTCTTCTTCGCCTGCTCGAACAAGTCACGCACGCGGGAAGCACCTACGCCTACAAACATTTCTACAAAGTCAGAACCGGAGATGCTAAAGAAAGGTACGCCTGCTTCGCCAGCAACAGCTTTCGCTAACAGGGTTTTACCGGTACCCGGAGGTCCATACAGCAATACGCCTTTAGGAATCTTAGCACCAAGGTCATTATATTTTTGCGGCTGCTTCAAGAACTCTACAACCTCTTGCAATTCTTGCTTAGCCTCGTCAGCGCCGGCAACATCTTTAAAAGTTACTTTGAGTTTTTCATCATCGTAACGACGAGCGCGACTCTTGCCGAAGTTCATCACACGACCGCCACCGCCATTACTATTATTCATCATCATAAACCATAAGCCTACGATTAACAGCATAGGCAGTACACTGCTCAAAACACCGGTCCACCAAGGAGGTTGGGGAGGAAGCTCTGCTTTAATATCAACATTTTTAGCTTGTAACTTAGCAATAAGATTTGCGTCGTTATTGGGCACGACAGTAGAAAACTCCTTGCCGTCACTCAATTTACCGCTAATGATGTTATCAACGATGGTAACCTGTTTAATTTTATCCTCATCAACCTGCTGCAGGAATTTAGTATAACTAAGCTCTGCCTGTTTAACAGGCGCAGCAGAATAATAATCAAACATTCCAATGACAATCATAATCAGCAGCAGGTAAAAGATTACGTTCTTAAAAAACTTGGTCAAGTCCGAATCCTCCTTCTACTTAACTCGTATTAGAAAAATATTATATTATAGTAAACTACATAAGACAATATTTTTGTTTAAGTTGCTATTTAAGCCTTAGTATAAACTGCAGGGTCAAGCACACCAATGTACGGCAGGTTACGATAGTCCCCCGCATAGTCCAAGCCGTAGCCAACTACAAATTCGTCGGGAATTACAAAGCCAACGTAGTCAGCCTGCATACCATTTACGCGACGTTCAACCTTATCGCACAAAGCAACGGTCTTCAAGCTGGCAGGCTTGCGCTCCATGAGCATTGCGGAAATAGCGGCAAAGGTAACACCACTGTCGATGATATCATCTACCAGAAGCACGTCCTTGCCCTCAATACTTTCGCTCAAGTCTAATCTTACATTAACTTTACCGCTGGTGCTGGTGCCATCGCCATAAGAAGAAGCAACCATGAAATCCATACGCAAGGGCAGATTGATAGCACGGGTCAAATCGGTAGCAAACCATGCAGCACCTTTTAACAATACTATAACAACAACATTCTTATCTGCATATTCACGTGTAATTTGCGCACCCATTTCTTCTACACGAGCATCGATTTGTTCCTTGGTCAGCAAAATTTCTTTAATATTCTTCTTCATCCTTATACTCTCCTTTAGCAACGTGATGAATTTTTAAACTTCCATATTTATAAACGGCAAGCATTTTTTGAGGCAGCTTCAAATACTTGCCACTGGTCCTACGCAAACACAATACATCAAGCGCTTCCGTATGCCTATAGCCCAGCTCTTTACCACCAGCCAGAAAATATGCTTGGCGTAAAATCCTCTTGCGCAAGGCAGCAGGAATATCCTGCCACTTCCTCACGTTCAAGATTACCTCTCCATCTGTGCAATTCGCCAACTCTTGAAATTTCTCCTGCGCCATCAGGGTTAAACAAGCGTCATCCTCCTGCAAAATTTCTGCAGTTTGCACCAAGGCCTTTTTTATGGAAGGGTTAAATGCCCTTTCCAAATAGGGCAAAAGCTCTTGTCGAATTCTATTGCGTGTATAAGCAAGGTCAGCATTGGTACTGTCATAACAATAGACAAGCTTTTGTAATGCGCAGTAGTTTTCCAGATGCGCTCGCGTCAGATGAAGCAGAGGGCGCAAAAGCTTCCCGCTCCTCACCCGCATTCCACTCAATCCCTCAAGACCTGTTCCACGCAAAAGCTTTAGCATGACTGTTTCCGCCTGGTCATCTGCATGATGAGCAGTAAGAATAAAATCTGCCTGATAATCGCTAGCCTCGCACTCCAGCATCTGATAGCGTAACTTACGAGCCGCTTCTTCCGTAGAAAGCTTGCTTTCTTTTACAAGCTGCTTCACATCTACATGCCGGCAAACAAAGAGTAAGCCTCTTTCTTCGCAAAAGCTGCGCACCAGTTCTGCATCAGCCAGAGCTTCTTCGCCACGCAAGCCATGTTCAACATGCAGCACTAGGGCTTGGCAGTAGCCTTCTTTCTCAAGCTGCGCTACACCATCGGCAAGCGCCATAGAATCTGCACCGCCACTAACAGCCACAACAAGCCTGCTCCCAGAGGGAATATATTGCTTCAAGGCATTGTAAACCTTCTTCACAATGGGTTCTACCTGCATATACACTCCTAAGAAAAGAAAGGCACTCTTTACGAGTGCCCTTATCTACAGATTATCTATCGCGCTTAGCACCGCGACCGCCACGTTTAGATTCAGTATTACGTTTCAAATCCAGCATACGGTCATCACTGTCTTTAAGAAATTTAGACAATTTATCTTCAAAAGAAAGAACTGGCGCTACCTTGGCAGCCTGCGGACGAGGACCACGACGTTCTTTATTTTCTAATTGCGGACGTTGAGGCTTCGGCTGAGGAGCAGGCGGCGGAGTGAGTTGTTTAATAGACAAACCAATCTTTCCACGCTCATCAACAGACAATACTTTAACCTTTACCTTGTCATGCTCTTTCAAAAAGTCATGTACATCTTTAACATAAACATTGGACACTTCAGAAATATGGATTAAGCCAACCTTACCTTCCGGTAATTGGACAAAAGCGCCAAAATTGGTGATGCCTGTAACTTCACCTTCTACAATTGCACCTACTTCAAGTGACATAGAGAAAAATATCCCCCTTAAAAAATCTTTATACCGTTTCATTATACTCTTTTGAAATTCATAGTGTCAACAGCTGAAAACAAAAACGCCATAGGTAATATTACCAATGACGTTTCCTATTGGGGCTCTTGAGCTGTTTTCTTTTCATCCACTATGAAAAGAGGCACCTCATTTTTGCCAACCATATTATAATCTTCCCTTGCCAGCTTCTCTAAATACTTAGGGTCGTCCAGTCTTTTTCGCTCTTCCTCCAGCCTAGCCTTATGAGCATTCAAGGCTTCAATGCGCTCCTCTGTTGCAGCCTTTTCCTGCTTCAAGCGATAAATTTCATATTCCTGCCTACCGATGACAACCAAGCAGCCCAAAACTACAAGGACAAGCATCACAGAAAAGAATTTATTATTGCGACGTTTACGCTTCTGCATGACCATCACCTGTAACCTCCGCTACCTTTAATATATGCATAATAAGTATAATACATGAGTCTTAATTTAGCAAATAATGTACCCTCCTTCTTAACTGCTCAAATACAGCTTCTGCATCTAAAATACGCAACAAAGTTGACAGAAGTATGTAAATAACATAAACTCTTCTTATGTAAACATCGCTTGAGTATTTTCAAAGCATTTAAGGAGAGTAGTACGATGAATAATCTACTGGAGAAATTTTTCCACTTACAGGAAAACAACACCAATGTCAAAACAGAAATCCTAGCCGGTGTCACTACCTTCATGACCATGGCGTATATTCTGGCAGTCAACCCTAATATTTTGGGTAGCGCAGGTATGGATCCCGGAGCTGTATTCACAGCAACTGCTGTTTCTGCCTGCATCGGTTCCCTACTGATGGCATTTTTATCAAACTGTCCCTTTGTTCTTGCTCCTGGTATGGGTATTAACGCCTTCTTTGCTTACACCCTGGTCGGCCAAATGGGCTATCCCTGGCAAATGGGTTTAGCAGCAGTATTTATTGAAGGTATTTTATTTGTAATTCTTTCTTTGACCAATGTCCGTACAGCAATTTTCAACTGTATTCCCCCTGCACTAAAACTGGGCGTAACCAGCGGTATAGGTCTCTTCATTGCCTTCATTGGTCTGCAGAACGCTAAAATAGTTGTAGATGGTCCCATGCTGGTTTCTGTTTATCCCTTTAAGGCAGCTCTCGCCAACGGCGACTTCTACACTACCGGTATTGGTGCTCTGCTGGCAATCTTCGGTATTATTCTGACAGCCATCCTTCTGGCACGTAATGTTACCGGTGGTATTCTCTGGGGTATTGTTGCTACCTGGGTAATGGGTATGATTTGTGAAACAATCGGCCTGTACATTCCCGACCCTGCCAAGGGTATGTTCAGTGTAATGCCGAACTTCTCCAACGGCATCAGCATTCCCAGTCTTGCACCCACCTTTATGCAATTAGACTTTAGCTCCATCCTTACTTTAAACTTTATTACCATTTTAATTTCCATTATGTTTGTTGACCTGTTCAACACCATTGGTACTCTGATTGGCGTTGCATCCAAAGCAAATATGTTGGATGAAAGCGGCAAGCTTCCCAAAATCGAAAAGGCTTTTATGGCGGATTCCATCGCTACTTCCGTTGGCGCAGTAATGGGCACAACAACCGTTACTACCTTCGTAGAAAGTTCCGCAGGCGTTGCAGTAGGCGGCCGTACCGGTCTTACTGCCGTAGTTTCTTCCATCCTCTTCATGTTGAGCTTATTCTTAGCCCCCATCTTCCTCTCCATACCTGCCTTCGCTACTGCACCGGCACTGGTAGTGGTTGGCTTTATGATGCTCAGCTGTATGATGAGCATTGACTTCAACGATTTCACCGAAGCAATCCCCGCCTTCATCTCTGCCATCATGATGCCCTTCACCTATTCCATAGCAGAAGGTATCTCCATGGGTATCATCTCCTACGTTGTTATTAACACCTTCTGCCGCAGGCAGGGCAAAGGTATTAGTGGTGTCATCTATATTTTGGCACTGCTCTTCATCATCAAATATATTTATGTATAGTTTTAACTAAAGTAAGAAAAAGCCTATGAAATCTTTGATTTCATAGGCTTTAATTTTTAGTAATAACTAAAATTCAGTATCTATTATTTTGCGTCAACAACGTCTTTGAAAGCTTTACCAGCTTTGAAAGCAGGAACAGTAGCAGCTTCAATGCTCAAAGCTTCGCCAGTGCGCGGGTTTTTACCGGTACGAGCTTTACGACCGCGAGCTTCAAAGGTACCAAAACCGATAAGTTGAACTTTGTTGCCAGCAGCAACTTCTTCTTTAACGGTGTCCAGTAATGCGTTAACAGCTTTTTCTACATCTTTTTTGGTCAAACCAGCTTTTTCTGCAACAGCAGTGATCAGTTCAGTTTTGTTCATTTAATAATCCCCCTTGTAAATCTTAATGTTATTGCTCAATATTCGCGTCATCCAACCCTTCCAAGCAGAGAAAAGATGCACCAAAACATTGAATTCCGAGGCCAAAATTTCTCTAGAAAATACCTTCCTAGATATTACCGCTTTATTCTATCAGAATAAATCTTGTTCGTCTATAAGAAAATATATTTTTTTCCCATACCCTATGGAATTATTACACATTCCCTTTTTTAGAACTATTTTTCCTGTTTTTTCGCTTCATCCCAAAAAGTATCAAGCTGTTCTAAGGTAAATTCGCCCCAATCCTTACCGCTTTTACGCACCTGATTTTCCACATACAGGAAGCGTTGGGTAAAACGGTTATTAGTACCTTCGAGAGCTACCTCCGGTTCAATTTTATTATGGCGGGCATAATTTACAAGAGCAAAGAGCACGTCGCCCAATTCCTTTTCTGCAGCAGCCTTGTCTCCACTTGCCAAAGCTTCCTGAAGCTCGCCCAGCTCTTCCTGCACCTTGTCCCAAACAGGAGCAATGTCCTGCCAGTCAAAGCCCACCTTCGCCGCCTTGCTTTGAATTTTATAAGCGCGCAGCAATGCGGGTAAGCCTTGGGCAATACCATCCAGGGCACTCTTGCGCTCGGTCTTTTCTTTCTTTTTGATGGCTTCCCAATTTACCAAAACCTCTGCACTGCCACTTACCTCTGTATCTCCAAACACATGGGGATGACGGCGAATCAGTTTATCTACAACATCATCAATAACTTCCTGCAAGTCAAACTTCCCTGCTTCTTCCGCCATACGGGCGTGGAACACTACCTGCATCAGTACGTCGCCCAATTCCTCGCGCATACCGGCAACGTCCTCATTGTCAACGGCTTCGATAAATTCATAAACCTCTTCAATGAAATTGCTACGAATAGATTGATGGGTTTGCTCAATATCCCAAGGGCAACCGCCAGGTTCCCGCAGAGTGCGGATAACGTCAACCAAGGGCTGTACGTCCACATCATCATAGGAACTGGTATCCACCAGCTCTTCTTCTGCAGTAAATACTTCTACCTCGTCTTCGTCCTCGCCAAATTCCAGCAAGCCTTCCGGCATGGCAGGCACAGGAGGAACATACACACTAGTCAGGTGGTCAATGTGGGGCTGACGGTCCAGCTCATACAATTTTACAGGACGACACTCTTCATCAGGCAGGCCCAAGTTGCGCAGGAAGAAGATTTCATAATCGTCATCAAGGCTTTCCATCAGGGCAATCTTCAAATCAGAAGCCACCAGCTGGCTATAAACCTGGGTAATCATCAGGGGATAATTACCCGCATCCGCTACAGCAGCAAAATCCTGAGCGTCAATAATACGCAAGCCTGCGATGGGGTCAATGCCCAAATCAACATAAGCCAAATCAAGGAAGCTCATAGCAGGCTTGATTACTAAAGGCACATTGTATTCCTTAGCTTGCTGACGCAGCATAACTACAGTACGTTCTGCAACCAAGGGGCTACCGGGAACTGCGTACACCACGTCCCCTTCCATTGCTGCAGCAAGCACTCTTGCTACCACGCGACCATAAACCTCTTCAAAATTGGCGCCTTCTTCATAAAAGCTATCACAAGAAGTAAATTTAACATTTTGTTTTTCCAATTCTGCAACAGTGGGATGCACCGCTGTACGTAAAATAACCTGTGCGTCACTTTTGAGCAGGTCCATGGTTTCCAAGGACAGGTTGCCTGCTGCACCGGGGCCAAGCCCAACGATAGTAATAGTACCCATAACAAACCTTCTTTCTTTAACGAATAAACTTTTTAATAACGGGCAGATGCCTTAATTCTTCTTTTGTAATTGCGCCAAGGCAGGGCAAAAGCATTGCGTAAACCAAAGCCGCCACAATAATCGTACCAATTGTAGCCAAGGTTCTGCTTGCCAACAGCTGCCCAAGCACTGCGTAGCCGTAATGAGCACTTACGCCCATCAAAACTGCCGCCACAATAATCTTGGCAAGTTCTTGCCATTTAAATTTTATCTCCAAGCGGTACAGAACCAGAATATTCAGCACCGCCGCCAAGCCAAAGTTAATATTGCTAGCCCAAGCCGCACCGGCAATGTTATAAGTAGCATTGGTAAGCAGCCATACGGCACCCACCTTCGCCACCAAACCACAGACCATATTCAGCATGGGGATATTTATCTTACCCATTCCCTGCAATACGCCCGTAGTAATCTGCTGCATTCCCAAAAGCCATAACGCAGGGCCGGAATGCATAATTGCCACCGCCGCCTTGCTAGTTCCGTACAGCAAGAGGGAAAGCTGCTCCGCCAAGACGCTCATACCCACAGCCGCAGGCACTGTAATTAAGCAGCACAGCTTCATCGCCGTTGCCGCCTTCTTGGCAATGCCTTCCTTGTCGCCCAAGGTAAAGGCTTCAGAAACAGCAGGAACCAAACTTACCGCCAAGGAAGTTGTGGGAATGGTCGCCAGCAAAATCAAGGGCTGCGCCATCCCTGCCAAGTAGCCATATAAGGTGGTTGCTTCATCAATGGCAAAGCCACTGGCAATCAAGCGATTGGGAACCAGCAGCATATCAATACTACTGGTAATGGGTACAACAATGTTAGCGCAGGAAACAGGCAATGCCAAAAGCAAAAGACGCTTGGCGATTTTGCCCACGCTTTCCTTTTCGTAACCTAAAACACCAATGGTATCTTCAGGCAGTTGCCAACGCTGACGATATTTTAAATAGAAGAAGCTTAAAACAACAAGTCCTGTCAGCGCTCCGGGAGCAGCACCAAAGGCAGCACCAGCCGCCGCCCATTCCAAGCCCTTGGGCAAAAGAATGTAGGCAAGCACCAGCATAGTCATAACACGCACAAACTGCTCCAAAATCTGGGACACAGCAGGAGGCGTCATTAACTGCTGACCTTGGAAGAACCCGCGGAAGCACGCCAGTATAGTTGAAAGAAACACAGCAGGAGTCAAAGCAATCAGGCCGTAGTAAGCGCGGCTATCGGTAATGATACCGCTATCCACCAGCCACCCTGCCGCCACGAACAAGCTGCTTGCGAAGAAGAAGCCTGTCGCCGCCATCAGTCCCAAAGAAACCTTGAAGACCCTTTGGACATTGGCGTAATCCTTTTGGGCAAGCTTTTCTGAAACGATAATGGAAATGGCAATGGGAATACCTGCGGAGGAAATAGCCACCAGGAGCAGATACACCGGGTACGCCATCTGGTATAAGCCAATGCCTTCACCGCCCAAAAGTCTGGACAGCAAAATTCTGTTAACAGAGCCTATAACCTTCACCATCAGCCCTGCCAAGGTTAAAATCATGGCGCCACGCAAAAATTTATCTGCACTCATTAGGCATCCTCCTTTCCTCCTAATTATCGTTCTTTAATTATAAAGCAGTTCCAACTGCTTGACCAGTTCTAGTTAAATGTACAGCTTGCCAGTGCAGGCAAGTTCTTTTCCAGCCAAGCAAGAGCATCAATATTCAAGCCGATAGTTCTAAAAATCAACTGGGGTGGGTTCCCCTGCTTATAGGTAAGCTTGCCCTTGCAAGCATTCATCAATTTAAGCATTGCCTCCGGAGCAATCAAGCTTTGCTCAGAGCAAGTAATACGAATCTCGCCTGTCCGCACGTTGATACCACGAATCTTCATCAAGCGGCACAAGCCACGCAAGCCTGCAATGCGCCACAGGTTTTCTACTTCCTCCGGCGGATTGCCAAAACGGTCGATAATTTCATCCATCAAATCGTCACGCTGGCTGTATTCCACCTCTGCAAAACGACGGTACAGCTCCATCTTATAGCGTGGGTCTGCAATGTAACCATCGGGGATGAACGCCTCCGTCGGAATTTCCAGCACAGGATCAGGTTCAGGCGCAGCAAGTTCCACACCAGTCTTCAAGCGTTTGATGGTTTGCTCCAGCATTTCGCAGTATGCCGCAAAGCCGATGCCTGTAATATGACCATGCTGCTCCGCCCCTAACAAATTGCCTGCCCCACGAATTTCCAGGTCACGCATAGCAATCTTAAAGCCTGCACCTAGTTCTGTGAAGTCACGAATGGCTTGCAGACGCTTTTCTGCAATTTCACTAAGAGCCTTGTTAGGCTTATACACGAAGTAAGCGTAAGCCAAGCGGGAGCTACGACCTACCCGTCCCCGCATTTGGTACAGCTGGGACAAGCCAAAGTTTTCCGCTCCGTCAATGATAATGGTATTCGCCAAGGGAACATCCAAGCCGTTTTCAATGATGGTAGTGGAAAGCAGCACGTCACAATCGCCCTCGTAGAAGGAAATCATAGCGTCTTCCAATAAATTTTCGTTCATCTGCCCATGGGCAACCTTGATGCTAATTCCCGGAACCAGCTTCCGCAATTTAGCGGCAATCAATTCCAAACCATTGACCCGATTATGAACATAATAGATTCTGCCCCCACGACGCAGCTCGCGCTCCAAGGCTTCCTTAATCATACCATCGTTATATTCTGCCACGAAGGTTTCTACGGGCAGTCTATCCTCCGGTGGAGTTTCGATAACGCTCATATCCCTGCCGTTGACCAATGCCATGTGCAAGGTACGGGGAATGGGCGTTGCGGACAGGGTCAGTACGTCAATACCTGTACGCCACTTCTTAATTTTTTCCTTTTGGGCAACGCCAAAACGCTGCTCCTCATCTATAATCAACAATCCCAAATCCGGGAACAGCACATCCGCCTGTAACAAGCGGTGGGTGCCAATGAGTATATCTATCTTGCCGTCTTCCAAGTCCTGCAAAATGCGTCTTTGCTCCTTGGGAGTGCAAAAGCGGTTCAAAAGCTCCACGTTCACCCCAAAATTACGGGTGCGTTCCTTAAAGGTCAGGTAATGCTGCTGTGCTAGAACAGTGGTGGGAACCATCACAGCCACCTGCTTGCCGTCCATTACGCATTTAAAGGCAGCGCGGATGGCAACCTCCGTCTTGCCGTAGCCAACATCACCACAGAGCAGGCGCTCCATAGGCTGGTTACGCTCCATATCACTTTTAATTTCCGCAATACATTTTAATTGGTCAGGAGTTTCTTCGTAGGGGAACTGTTCTTCAAACTCCTTCTGCCATTCCGTATCAGGAGCAAAGGCGTGACCGGGAAGCACTTGCCTTTGAGCATACAGGCGTAGTAATTCTTCTGCCAGCTCCGTAATAGCCTTGGCTGCCTTGGTAGTGGTACGTTTCCAATCGGCACCGCCCATCTTGGACAAACGGGGAACAGTGCCTTCACTCCCCACATACTTGTGCAGCATACCAACCTGCTCCACAGGAACATAGAGCCTATCCTCTCCCGCGTAGGCAAGCAGCAAATAATCTCGGTGCACACCGCTGACCTCTACATTTTCCACCCCAATATAGCGTCCAATACCATGTACCTTGTGAACAACATAGTCCCCTGCCTTAATATCACTGAAATATTGCAGCTGCTGACCTTGATTCTTGCTGTGCAGGCGCTTACGCTTCTGCATACCAAAGATATCGTTTTCCGTCAGCAGAATCCAGCTTTCGTTCCAGAAGCGGAAACCATGGTCCAAATCACCATACATTACGTTGATAATATTTTCCTGCAGGGTTTCGTCTGCATAAACCGCAGGCAGCTTGTAATTGCCTAAGTTATCTGCAAAACCCCGCGCCTTTACGCTACTGCTCAACATCAGCACAGGGGTAACGCCTTCCCTTAGCCAGCCTTCCAGGTCCTCCGTCAGCATATTGATATTCTTGTTATACGGAGCAACACCGCGGACAGGTACGTTAATACTTGGCAAATCCCGCAGATAACTATGCCCTAAGGCAGAAACAAGCAGGCTTCGCTTACCGCACTGCTCAATAATTTCTTCCTTAGTGAAGAGCTCATCGGCGTAAGCCTTATTTTCTTTCTCTAATTTTTCTATCAGCTCAAAAACCTTTACCGGCTCGTCAGTAACTACGAGGGTTTTAGGTGAGCAATAATCAAAGATGGAAGCAGTACATTCTGTAGATTCTTCCATCACCAAAGGTGCAATCTTAATTTCGTCCAAAGCTTGCAAGCTACGCTGACTATTGATGTCAAAAGTACGCACTGCATCAATTTCATTATCGAACCATTCAATGCGCACAGCAACATTGCTGTTAATGGGGAACACATCTAGAATATCACCCCGCAAACAGAATTGACCAATGGCATCTACTTGAACAGTACGCTCGTAGCCCAAGCTAACCAAGCTCTCAATAACCTCTTGCTGCTCCCGCTCCTCACCCAAGCTAATTAAAAGCTGCTTGTTAAAGCTACGGGGAACAAACTGTTTTTGCTGTAAGGCTTCCGCAGTTACAAAGACAATGCCACGCTCCTCGCCCTGCAAAAAGCGTAGTGCCGCCGCACGCCCTGCCTGTACCTCCAAGCTTTGGGTATCTGCCTGCACGCGGGGCAAATTAACAGGATAAAGCTCCTGCATAGGTAAATCCGGATAAAAATAATTTAACTCGCGGCGATAGGTACGAATCTCCTCTCGCGAAGCAAGTACAATGGCAAGGCTACCTTCCTCGCCTAAAATTTTATCTAAAGCAACACAAAAGACCGACTTGGAACTTCCTCCCAACCCGGTTAAAAGACATGCTCTTTGTTTCTGCTGATAGCTTGCCGCCTGCTTTACTTCCTCTATGGCGGTAAGCTTATCCACTAATAAATTTCTCATTTTGAATAACCATGGCGGCCTGTGCCGCAAAATTTATTTAAGTCACTCCTATTATAACACACTTAAAGCTAAAGAAAAGGCTGTCTCTTTTTTCCGAGACAGCCTTTGAGCTTACAGCTTAATTTCAAAATCTTTTCTTTCCAGATTATGGATAGCGTCAACAAAACGAACGGTACCGGTTTTGTAACGAGCAGAAATGGTATGGGTACGCACGCCACCATTAAAATAACGGAGACCATTAAGCATATTGCAGTTGGTAATACCGGTTGCAGTAAACATGCAGTCATCACCTTTTACCATATCTTCCAAGGTCAATACTTTGTCTACGTCCATAATGCCCATTTCGTGGCAACGTCTAACTTGTTCTTCATCTTCCGGATACAGACGGCCTTGCATATCGCCACCCAAACATTTAACTGCAACTGCAGCCAATACGCCTTCGGGAGCGCCACCGCGACCAATATACATATGCACGCCGCTACCTTCTACGCAAGCTTCAACAACCGGATTTACGTCACCGTCGGTGATAAGGGAAATACGAGCACCTGCTTCGCGAACTTCGCGAATAATATCAGCGTGACGTTCTCTATCCAAAACTACTACGTTCAGGTCAGCAATTTCGCGTCCCAATGCTTTAGCAACGCGAGCCAAGTTTTCTTTAACGGGAGCATCAATATCAATGCAGCCTTTAGCGCGAGGGCCTACGGCAATTTTGTCCATATACATGTCGGGAGCATGCAGCAGGCAGCCTCTCGGAGCGATTGCCATTACAGCAATAGCACCGTTTTGACCTTTAGCAGTCAGGTTGGTACCTTCAACAGGGTCAACGGCAATATCTACTTCCGGTCCGCCAGCACCAACTTTTTCACCAATGTAGAGCATGGGAGCTTCGTCCATCTCGCCTTCGCCAATTACAACAGTACCACTGATATTGACAGTATCAAACATTTGACGCATAGCATCTACTGCCAAGCCGTCAGCACCATTTTTATCACCTTTACCAATCAAACGACCGCAAGCAACTGCTGCAGCTTCGGTAACACGTACAAATTCCATGGATAATTCTCTGTCCATTATTCACACCACTCCTTGTGAAATATTCTTAATACCTCTTTTTATTATGACACTTTCCCCCAGTTTACGCAACAGTAAATCTTTTTAGAAGTGCCTTAAAAGCAGGTGTAACCCCACCTGCCATGGTAATATCACCACAATGTAGAGCAGCAACAGGCTGAACAGTACTGTCGCCGCCGCACGATAAAAATCTATGATGTATACGACCTCTAGGGAGCGTACCAATAAATACAACATCCAGCAACACCCAATCAGCGTTACTCCCGCTAAAAGCAGCACGCCATCAAACCCAAGCTTACCTGCCAGCAAGGCGCAGGGGGTAAGCACCAGGAAGGGCAAGGTTGTGTACCCCATCAGGCATATCAACCCCTTGGCATCCCCGGCAAGAGCACCGAAGGTTTCTAAAATGCCATGGAGCAAAAATCCGTACAGGGATAGCGCTGTTCCGCAAATAATAATCATGGCGGCAACAATGGCAAACCTTACCTCCAAGGGTTCATGGAGCAGCCAAGTGTTAAATACAACACCGGAATACAAGCCAATACTTAGGGTGTAATAGAAGCCGCTACGCCATAAGCAATGCTGCTTCACCAAGTCAGTCATACCTGCCCTTGTTTCAAACAGCACATCAAAGGTTTTGCGCCTCATTTAGCTCACCTCGCTGCACGGGGAGAAGCACCCGGTAAATCGCCTAAAACTTGTTCTAAAAATTGTACCTTGATAGCCTTAGCCACTTCTGCGCCTAAAAGCAACTCCCAAGGCTGTTTTTGCTCTCTTTCCTTAACAGGGGGCATACCTACAAAGCCCGCCATCTCCCCTGCTGCTTCCAACGCATCGTAATAATTACCTAACTCGTCAACCAGTCCAATATTCTTAGCCTGTGCGCCGGTATAGATACGTCCATCAGCAAAGGAACGCAGCTTGCCGGTATCCATCTTACGTCCTGCCGCTACGGTTTCAATGAAATCCTCGTAAATTTCATTCACTATACGTTGCAGAATAGCTTTTTCTTCCGGAGTCATAGGTCTATCGGTACTCATAATATCTTTATAGGTACCACTCTTAATTTTTCCGGTACTAATACCAATCTTCTTGAACAATTCTTCTGTATTCATATAGGGCATATATACGCCAATACTACCGGTCAAGGTAGTGGAATTAGCGTAAATCTTATCGCTGGCGCAAGCAGCAATCCAGTAAGCTGCGCTCGCCCCCATATCACCCATGGTAGCAACAATGGGTTTATTGGTCGTATTCTTAAAGCGCAGCAGCTCGCGGCTAATTTCTTCCGCAGCAGTAGCACTGCCACCGCCGGAATCAATGCGCAAAACCAAAGCCTTAACGCTATTATCAGAAGCAGCGTCACGAATTTGACGCATTACGCTACCACTTGTAACGCCGGCGGTCTGGTCAAACAAGGTATCTTCACCATCACCACTCATAATAGGTCCCTGAATATCAATCACTGCCACTCTATCAGGAATGGATACAGATTTTTCAGCATTATTATTGCCTTTCAGTAAAGATACCACAAAGCTTAAAACTGCAATCAGCAGTATGGCACTAATGAATAATTTTTTAAGCATATAGTACTCCTTTAGAAGAAAAGCAGACTGCACTATTGCAGTCTGCTTTCAAGACTAAATTATTTTTGTTCCTTCAATGCAGCTGCGATGAAATCACGGAACAAGGGATGGGGATTGGTGGGACGGGATTTCAGTTCCGGATGGAATTGTACGCCCATGAACCAGGGATGAATATCGGTAGGCAATTCCACAATCTCTACCAAACGACCGTTGGGCAGAGTGCCGGCAATTACCAAACCGTTCTTTTCTAAATCTTCACGATAAGCATTGTTTACTTCGTAACGGTTACGATGACGTTCGTAAATCAAAGCTTCGCCATAAGCCTTTTCAGTCAGGCTACCCGGTGCAACCTTGCAGGGATACAAGCCAAGACGCATAGCACCTTTTTCTTCAACCTCTTTTTGTTCAGGCATAATGTCAATTACCGGATGGGTAGTTGCAGTAGAGGTTTCAGTAGTGTTAGCATCGGTCATACCAATATGACGAGCATATTCTACAACTGCGCATTGCATACCTAAGCAGATACCGAAGAAAGGAATTTTATTTTCGCGAGCATATTTGATAGCGCTAATCTTGCCTTCCAAGCCTTTATCGCCAAAGCCACCGGGAACAAGGATGCCATCCACGCCTTTCAGCTCTGCTTCAAGGTCAATGCCGCCTTCTTCTGCCAGCTCTGCGTTAATCCATTTAATTTCCAGATTAGCTTCGTTAGCCATTGCCGCATGACGGAGAGCTTCAGTCAAGCTGATGTAGGAATCTTGCAGTTCAACATATTTGCCAACCACGCCAAGGGTAACCTTGCGGTCGTAGTCTTTCAGCATACGTTCTACCATATCATGCCATTCAGTCATATCCAAGGGATGATTGGTTACGTCCACATCAAGCTTGCGCAGTACAACTTCGTCCAAGCCTTGTTTTTCAAGGAGGACGGGTACTTCATAAATGCTGCGCGCGGTCAGGTTTTGGAACACTGCATCAGCATCTACGTCGCAGAACATAGCCATTTTTTCGCACATATCTTGGGGAATGGGTTGTGCGCTACGGCAGATGAGGATATCCGGTTGAATACCCAAGCTGCGCAATTCTTTTACGCTGTGTTGGGTGGGTTTA